>JAFTPH010000062.1 GCA_017463365.1 Bacilli bacterium | reverse complement strand
GGCTTGATTTACCAATATCAATTCCAATTAAGATCATAATAATACTTCCTTTCATAATTTGTTTGTGATGTGTTATCCACGATCCTTAAACCACAAAACCTGGTACAATATTCGAATTCAAGACTCATCTAACTAATCATTGTTTTGGTGTAAGGTGTGGTGAGAACCTTTCTAAAGTAGTCAAAGCCACAAGGATGAGTACAAATCCACATTCACATTTTTAATATAACAATTTTTTAAAAAATATTCAACTTATGTTGAAAGAAAGGAAAAAAAGGTATATTATAATGACAATTAAATGAGTCATTTATAATATACCAGGAATTCAAATAATGATTGAGACTGATAGATTAATTTTAAGAAAGTTAAATGAGGATGATTATAAAAATATTAGTTATTATCTTGATGAGAAAATTCTAGAATTTGCCTCACCCTATATGCCTCATAAAGAAGAAGACCTTAAAAATTTTATATTAAAAATTATAGGTATAGCTTCATTTTCGGTAACGTTAAAAGATGGTACTTTTATAGGAGATGTATCAATAACAAGTATTAAACCAAATGATACTGGAGAAATAGCTTATTATTTTAATCCTTTATATTGGAAAAAAGGTTATGCTTATGAAGCTTGTAAGGCTGTTATAAATTATGCTTTTGAACAAATAAAACTAAAATATATAACAGCACAAATTGATGAAGCAAATGCTAATAGTAGAAAACTTGTTGAACGATTAGGCTTTAAATTAAAAATACTTCAAAAGAATGTTGAACTACATGGAAGAATTACAAATAAGTGTGAATATATTCTTATTAAATAGATTATTGATATTTTAAAGAAGATAAAACAATGAAGAAAATGTCAGAAAAATCGTTTATTATAATTACAGGAGTCATAGGTGGTATTCTTGCTATAATTACATCATATCTTGTTAAATATGAAGTAATATCACAATTATATGAATTTCCAATTTTAGTTACTTTATTTACTTTATGTGTAATTATTAGTGCTGTTGTAGACAAATTCTACTTTAAAAGTAATTGGAGTAAAAAGCAAACTATTGGAATGATTGTTTTTAGTGTAATAACTGTAGTTGCTACTATATTAGCCTGGATTTTTAAGTAATTTTAAGCTAGTTGATCAACAACAAAAAAGGTCAGCTAGTTTTTTTACTATACAACCAATTCTCCAAGCAATACTTTTTAAATAGTAGAAATAAATGGGGAAATGTGGTATAATTGGAGTAGCTAAAGGAGATTTCTATGTATTCTGAAGATATCAAAAAAGTTATAGATGAATATTATAAATTAACTGATTATAAGAATCCTTATAACAATTTAAATAAATCAAACGAACGTCAACAACAAGTATGCGAGTTGCTAGAAAATTTTCTAACTAGAAATGATTTGAATGATGAATTAACAATGTGGGCATATTGGAATATATCAGATAATTATGCACTTCAAAGAAAAGCAAATGAGACATATAATAATCATAAAAAGTTTGAAGACTATTTAAAAGATAAAGAATTAAAATATAAATTATTGTTACTAGTAGATAGTACTCAAAGATTAACATTAATTAATGGGGGTTATGGAGAATATTGGGATAATTTGTATTTTAATATTATGAATAAAATAGTAATTGATGAATTTAACGTTAATATAGTTTTCAATGTTTTAAGAACTGCAACATATAATCATCAATTAAATACCAATGAATCATTAAAAAAAGATGCTTTAGATAAAATGAAGTTGATAATTAATATGTTTGATAATTCACCTATGATTAATTGGTTTAAGTTAGGTTACTATTGTTCTTTAATACCATATAATTTAAATCATAATATAAATAATAAAGAATTAATAGAAGAAAGTTTTAATTTATTTAAAATTTATGAAAAAATATTAAAAGTTAATAACAAAGAAGAAAGATTAAAAGATTATCATAATACAAGTGTACTAATGGGTTCATATGAAGATTGGAATAAAGAAATAGATGAATATAGGCAAGCAAGATTTATTCAAAATTTGATTATTCAATATATTGATTGTGAGTATTATAACTATGCTAAAGCTGCATATGAACTAATCGGATCAAATGAATTTGAAAGCAAATACTTTAAAACTAAAGTTAGATGTATAATATCATAAAGGATGGATTAACAATATGCTTAATTTTAGATTGTATGATAAAGAATTAGATATTGATTTAGAAGAATGGTCTAAAGATAACTATTCTGAATATTATAATGATGTCCATAAGTATGCATTGTTTAATGAGAGTATTTCACAGTTGTTTCAATCATATGTAGATAATCCAGATCAAATGGGTAGTATATTCGATAAATTAATTGTTGTAGAAGAAGATGATTTAAAGATTGCTTTAATTGTTGTTAATTATTTTGAATCAGAAAAAGATAATAAAAAAGTATTTGGTATTAATCCAATATTAATTAATCCTGAATATATTAATAGAGGATATGGTAAAAGAATAGTTAAGCATTTAACTGAATGCAAGGGTAGAATATTTGGAATGGTACCGGATAGAATATATGCTGGAATTGATGTTTGTAATTCAAGATGTAAACATCTATTTGAAAGTTTAGGATTTAAGTTGGTTGGTAAAACTGATGATAATGAATTCTTATATTATGAATTAGATTTATAATATAAGAAGAAAAAAAACTAGTTCTTAGAATGGAACTAGTTTTTATCTTTTTATTATATTATTATTTTAAATTCAAATAATAAATGTATAAAATTATCAGCTTAAAAAAATAATATTAAAGCCTAGATTAAATAAGTGGTGATGATATTGTATTTGTTTTATAAAAAATAATTAAATAGAAGTATTTAATGTAATTCAGATTATTTAATTTGTATTTAAATTTAAATAGAAAAATTTTTTTATTAGTTAATTATTTGAAAATAAAAGCAAAATAGAGTACAATATTTATGAAAACGTATACATTTATGTATATGTGAGATGTTATACATCAATTCATACAAATTAATTAAGGAGGATAAAAAGTAGTATGAAAAAATTATTCGTTTTCCTAATGGTAGGATTACTTGGTGTTGCTCTATTTGGTTGTGGTGGACAACAAGGATCACAAAGTGAAGGAAAAACTATTTACTTAAATTATGCTGGTACAGCTTCTGACAAAGCTTTCAACGAAAGTTTATTTGAAGACTTTAAAGCTGCAAGAGCTGCTGCTGGTGACAAAAATACATATGTTATTGAATACCTAGAAATTGGACCAGACGTAGTTGACTCAACTGTTCTTGACTGGACTGCTCCAAACGCTCCAGACGTTTACGAAGCTGCTTCTGATAAAATTGGTATTTTATATCAAAAAGGTGCTTTAGCAAAATTAGGTGGAAAATATGCTGAATTCATTGATTCATATATGGCTGGTTTTGGTGCTACATTAGTTACAATGAACGATGCTTATTATGCTTATCCATATACTGGTGATAATACTTATTATTTACAATATGATAAATCAGTATTCAGCGAAGAAGATGTTAAATCAATTGAAACATTATTAGATAAAGCTCAAGCTGAAGGATATAAAGTTGCTTATAACCTAGAAACTGCATTCTGGGGAGCTGCTGCATTATTTACATTTGGTGCTGATTATTCAACATCTTATGATGAAGATGGTAACGTTATTGAAATCAAAGCTAACTTCAATGGTGAAGCTGGATTAAAAGCTGCAAAAGCTATTTATAAAATCATGCAACACCCTGCATGGGTTAATGACTCTGGTGTTCCATCTGCTGAATCTGATGTAAGAGCTACAATCGGTGGTACTTGGGATATCGCTAACTTCAAAAACCGTTATGGTGAAAACTATGGTTGTGCAGTAATGCCAACTGTTACTGTTGATGGTGATACTCAACATTTAGGATGCTTCGTTGGTGGTAAATTCTTAGGAGTTAACCCTCAAGTTTCTAAAGGTGATGCTGATCGTTTAGTTGCTGCTCATGAATTAGCAATGTATTTATCAGGTAAAGAAGCTCAAACTAAGAGATATGAAAACTTTGGAATTGCTCCATGTCATTCAGAAGCTAAAAAACATCCAAATATGGCTAATGACCCTAATATGATCGTATTAAATGAACAAGCATTATTTGGACACCCTCAAGATGCTGTTCCTGCTGCATTCTGGTCAGCTCCAAGCACATTTGTTGGTGGAATCAAAGACGGTACTGTTACACTTGAAAACATTCAACAAGCTATTGATACTCTAAATAATTCTATTATTGGAGCACCTGCTGAATAATTAATCGAATAAAAGTGAATGTGACGATACTATAAAATATCGTCACATTTTTTATAGAAAGGAGAATTTATGACAACAATTGAATATTTATCTCTTCCTTTACATAAAAGAATTTTACATAAGATTATTTCATTTTTTACGTCAATACCAATGTTTTTTGTAAAAATATTTGTGAAAAAAATTCCTCAATTTTTTGTAGGAATTTATCGTAAAATATCGCAAATATTCTTTAATATTTATTTATTCTTTGTTGATGGTGATTTAAAAACTAAATTGTCATTTATATTTATGGGATTTGGTTTATTAACTAGAAAATCACTATTAAGAGGTATATTATACTTTTTATTCCAAGTTGCATTTATTTATTTTGCCCTTACAATTGGTATTAATTCATTAATGAAGATTGGTACTTTTGGACATATTGCACAATCTAGTTATGTCGATCCAATTGTTGGGATAGAAATTTATACTTATCAAGATGATAGTTTTATGTTGTTATTGAATACAATTATCTTTGCTATCTTAGCGATTGTTTATCTATTCTTATGGTATAGTCAATTAAAAGATAGTATTGAGTTACAAAACTTACATCGAATTGGTAAAACAATAAAAGATAAAGAAATTGTTAAAAGTTTAGTAGGGAAGAATTATCACTATGTAATGCTTTCAATTCCGACTTTAGGACTAATTATTTTTACAATTATTCCTCTCATTTTCATGATTTTGGTGGCATTTACAAACTACTCATCACAATTCCAACAACCTAAAGAATTGTTTGACTGGGTAGGAAGTTATAACTTTAAGAAGTTATTTGGTCTTGCTGGTGGAGCTGCATCTCATGAGTTTGCTTATGTATTTGGTCAAATATTAATATGGACATTAATTTGGGCGGTTTTCGCAACATTTACTAACTATTTCTTAGGAATGATTGTTGCTATGTTAATTAATAAAAAAGGTATTCGTTTTAAGAAATTATGGCGAACAATTTTAATTACGACAATTGCCGTTCCACAATTTATTTCATTATTATTTATGTCAAGATTCTTAAGTACAAATGATGGGGCTCTTAATCAAGTCTTACTTGATCTTGGATTAATAAGTCAAAATATTAAATTCTTAGAAGATGGAATTATTACCAAAATTACAGTTATTGTTGTAAATATGTGGATTGGTATTCCATATACAATGTTAATGTGTTCTGGTATCTTAATGAATATTCCTGCTGATTTATATGAATCTGCAAGAATTGATGGTGCTAGTCCATTTAAGATGTATGCTAAAATTACTCTTCCATATATGTTATTTGTAACTGGTCCATACCTAATTTCTAATTTTGTTGGTAACATTAACAACTTTAACGTTATATACTTGTTGTCGGGTGGTAATCCACAATTTACTAATGTTAAAGGACAAATGATTCAATCTCAATTATTTGGTGCTGGACAAACAGACTTACTTATTACATGGCTTTATAAGATGTGTATGACCCAAGTAGAAAAAGACTATGGTGTTGCATCTGTTATTGGTATCTTTGTGTTTATTGTAGTTGCTACATTCTCACTAATTACATATAGCCGTTCAAATGCTGTTAAAAATGAAGGAGACTTCCAATAATGAAAAGATTTAAATATTTAAAACCCATTAAGTCGAAAGATATGTTCTATAATGAGAAGAACTCTAGAGGGATGAGATTTAAACAAAAAACGTCTAATTTATTAGTCTATACTATTTTAACAGTAATTTCCTTAATTTGGATTTTACCATTCATTTATTTAGTATTACAGTCTTTTGCGAAAACTTATTCACCACAAGTTTTAATTCCTACAGAATGGACATTAGACAATTATCGTGCTTTATTTGATCCTAATTTTGAAATGATATTTAATAATCAACCGATGGTATTTGCTCAGGTTTATCCATTTGGTAGATGGTTACTTAATACTGTAATGATTGCTCTTGTTGTGTCAGTCTTACAAACCGTTCTTACATTAATGTCAGCTTATGCATTTTCAAGATTAAATTTTGGATTCAGAAAAAAATATATGAAATTAATCTTAATTATTGGGATGTTTCCTGGATTCTTAGGAATGATTATTACATTCTACATTTTAAAACAAGTTAATTTATCAACTGGTGTTCCTGGATTATTTGGATTAGTTTTAGTTTATATAAGTGGTTCAGTAATGAATTATTATGTATCAAAAGGATTCTTTGATACTATCTCTAAATCATTAGATGAAGCCGCAATGATTGATGGCGCAAATAAAAATACTATTTTCTGGCGTGTTATTATGCCATTATCTAAACCAATCGTTGTTTATACAATTTTACTTGCATTTACTGCTCCTTGGGGTGATTATATGTTTGCCTCAGTTATTGCTGCAGGAGATTCTAGTTTGTTTAATGTAGCAGTTGGATTACAACAATTATTAACAAAAGAATCAGGTGTAAGTGGATTCCCAATTTTCTGTGCTGCAGGGGTTATTGTTTCTATCCCAATTATGACACTATTCTTCTTCCTACAAGGTTATTATGTAGAAGGAGTTACTGGTGGGGCAGTTAAAGGATAGAATATGAAAGTAAGAGTAAAATTATTTATTATGTTATTTTTAGTGGCTTTGTCTCTACTTACAAGTTGTAATTTAAGTAGTCAAGAAGACCCATATGCCGGAGCATTTGGAAAAAGAATCGAAGAAGATTTAACAACAACTAATATTATTGAAGACAATTACCGTAATTATTATGAAATATTTGTTAGAAGTTTTAATGATTCAAATATGGATTTAATCGGTGATTTAAATGGTGTAATAAATAAATTAGATTATATTAAAGATTTAGGATATAATGGAATTTGGTTGATGCCTATTAATCCATCAGATTCTTATCATAAATACGATGTTAATGATTATTATAGTATTGATAAAAGTTATGGTACCATTGATGACTTAAAAAATTTAATTGATGAATGTCATAAACGAAATATCAAACTAATTATTGATTTAGTACTTAATCACTCAGGTAAAGCTAATCCTTATTTTTCAAAAGCTTGTAAGGCTTATGATAAATATTTAAAAGGTGAAAAATTGACATCTGAAGAAGAAAAATATAAAGATTTTTATGTTTTCTATCCAACATTATCAGATGTACCATCAAATGTTACCGCGTATAAAGCTGGAACAAATTATAATTTCTATTACGAAGGTAATTTCTCTAGTAATATGCCTGAATTTAATTGTGATAGTCCATATGTAAAAGAAGAGTTTAAAAACATCATGAAATTTTATTTAGATTTAGGTATTGATGGATTTAGACTTGATGCTGTAAAATATTTTTATTTCAATAATAATTCAAAAAATGTTGAATTTTTAAGTTGGATTAATTCAACTGTTAAAGAAATCAAACCTGATGCTTATATTGTTGGCGAATGTTTTGATGGTTATGAATTAATTAATCAATATTATGAAAGTGGTATTGATTCACATTTTAATTTTGCAACTAGTGTGGCGTATGCATCACAAAGTGGAGTTATTAATGGAACAAATCCTGAAGGTAGAGGTATTACCGCTTATTATAATTCACTTATTTCAAATTATAATATTGGTAATGGAAAAGGTATTCCTGCTCCGTTTATTGATAATCATGATATGCCAAGATACACTTATCAATATAATTTAGAAAAAAACAAATTTACATTTGGTTTACTTGCAATGATGAATGGTACATTATTCTCTTATTATGGAGATGAAGTAGGATTATATGGAACAAATAAAGGTAATAATAATGTCGATCAAAATGTAAGAATTCCTATTAAATGGGGAGATTTTTCCAATCTTGATTGTTCTGTAATTAATGGTGTTACGAATATGACTTATCCATATCCTACCGTAAAAGAACAACTTCAGGATACTAATTCGATTCTTAATTATTATAAAAAAGTATTGTTGTTAAGAAATCAAAATCCTGAAATTGCAAGAGGTTCAATTGAACTTATTAAAAAAGATAATAAAGATAATAAGATGCTATTTATTTCCAAAACTTATAATAATAGTGAAATTGGAATAATATTTAATTTCTCAGAATATGAAAATTTAGTTATTGATTATAAATCTTATGGTTATTCCCAAGTTGTTGGCCAAGCCGTAATTAACAGTTCATATTATGTTGGAGAACAAATTGATGGAAGTATTATCATACCTCCATATAGCATTGTAATTTTAAAATAGTAAAAGGAGAAATAAATATGGCCGGTTTAAGATTAGAACATATTTATAAAGTATATCCTAATGGTACTAAAGCTGTTTCTGACTTTACTATGGATATCAAAGACAAAGAATTTATTGTTTTTGTTGGTCCATCTGGTTGTGGTAAATCTACTACTCTTAGAATGATTGCCGGGTTAGAAGAAATTAGTGCTGGGGAGTTATACATTGATAATCATATAGTTAACGATGTAGAACCGAAGGATCGTGATATAGCAATGGTTTTCCAAAACTATGCGTTATATCCACATATGACGGTATATGAAAATATCGCATTTGGGTTAAAATTAAGACATTTACCTAATGAAGAAATTCATAAGAAAGTATTATGGGCTGCCCAAGTATTAGATTTAACAGAATACTTGGACCGTAAACCACGTGCGATGTCAGGTGGTCAACGTCAAAGAGTTTCTTTAGGTCGTGCAATCATCCGTAATCCTAAAGTAATGTTACTTGACGAACCTTTATCAAACTTAGACGCAAAACTACGTGCTCAAATGCGTAGTGAAATTGCGAAATTACATGAAGATTTACAAACAACATTTATTTATGTTACACATGACCAAGTTGAAGCTATGACTCTTGGTACACGTGTAGTAGTAATGAAGTTAGGTAAAATCATGCAAGTGGATACTCCAAAAAATTTATACGATTATCCAGATAATTTATTCGTAGCAGGATTTATTGGAACACCACAAATGAACTTCTTTAAGGCTTATTTAAGTCGAAATGGTGAAACAGATAAAATTAAATTATTAAATGCATCATCTACTTTAGAAGTTCAACATTCATATTTATCAAGAATTAAACCTAAATACTTTGATAGCGATAACGAAGTTACATTAGGATTTAGATGTGAACATATTTCTTTAGAAAAAGATGTCGTTGAATCAAGTGAACATTTAATTGATGTTAAGATTTCTCACTTTGAAGAACTTGGTAATGAAACATTAATTTATGCTGAATTATTAAACAATGAAACAAAAGCTAAACCTACAAATGTTATTATAAAAGGTACTTCAACATATGGTTTAAAACGTGGAGATATTGTAAAAGCAGCACTTAATTTAAATAAAGCTCATTTCTTTGATAGTGTTACTGAACAAACAATCAATCCTCGTATTCCAACAACTAACCTTGCATATGGTAAAGTTGTAAATAATAGTTTACAATTACATGATTTAAATATTGATTTACCTGCAGCTATTAAATTAGTAGATAATGATTATAGTGTAATTATCCCAGTTGAGGCGATTAAACTAAATAATTCAAATGGAGTTAAAGTTACTATAGATAAAGTAGAAGAAGTTGAAAATCATAAGATTGTTTCTATTAAATTAGGAGATAATTTATTATTCGCATTTGCTAAAGATGATGTAAATCTAGATGAAGAATGTTATATTGAATTAGATTATACTAAATTAGAATTTTATATTGGTAGTAAATTAGTACACAAAGCAATTGCCGATTATGATAGTGTTAACGCAATGTTCTTGAACCATATTACAGCGAAAGAATATGTTGGAGACAAATATGATCCAGTTGTAACTGCTAGAGTTGAAGAAGTTGAAACTAAATATCAAGGTTTATTTAAAGAAGTCGATGAAAATTATGCTAAAGCTTTAGAAGAAGTTAAGAATGTTGATTCAAAAGCTGTTATAGAAAAGAATAAACCATTAATTAAAGAAAAGACTGCTTCAACTAATAACTTTATTAGTGAAGAAAAGAACAAACTAAAAGAAGCTTTAAAATCATTAGAAGATGCTCATAAAGTTAATGTTTTAAGTATTGCTAAAGAAGTTAATGAAGCTTATGATTCAGTATATAATGATGAAATTGAATCATTTAATACATTTAAACAAATTAATAAAGATCGAGATGCTTATAGTAAACGAGTTCAAGAATTAAAACAATTTAAAGCTAATCATAAATTAGAAAAAGAAAATGAACTTAATAAACGTCTTAATGCTGAAGCTATTAATTATGAAACAGAAGTTAATGCGTTAAAAGGTAACTTTAAACGTGAAAAAGAAAATGCACTTAATGAATTAAAGAAATTTAAAAATGATTGTTATAATGAAGCTTATCCAGTTAAGATGCTTGATAAAGAATATAAGAATACAGTTTTAGCTTTAAGAAAAGAATATGGAGAAGCTTTAATGCATGCTAAAATTATTTTCTTCTTTAAGACTGGTAATCTTGCAACTTTATGTAATGATGAAATTTCGAATAAAATGATTCAAAGTTTAGGTATTAAAGTATTTAGTAAACAATACTTAGTCGAAATCCCTCATGATGCATATCAACTATCTGATGAAGGATTTAAAGTTCAAGTATTAGAAATACTTGATTATGGTAAAGTTAAGTATGCTAAATGTCTATATAAAGATCATCACTATGAAACTAATATTTATATTCAAATAGAAGATGAAAATATTGGTAGTGAATTATGCGTTAAATATGATATTTCAAGAATTCATATTACTGAAAAAGCAATGGATATTAAGATTTACTAATTAAAATAGAGGTGTAAAAGTGAGAAACATATTAATAAAGAAATTATATATTCTTGTTTTACTTTTATTTTTAGTATTCATAGTTGGTTGTGATGGGAAAAAACCTGAAAGTGGATATATTTCCAAAGAAGAAGTAACATCTGATATTGTTTCAAATTTTGAAAATCAAGCATTATATACAAAATATTCAGTTACAGGTAACTTTAATTATTACGCATATAGTGATGATTTAGTTCCTCAAACTGTAAATAGAGCTAATCAAACATTAAATGATCTATTAATTCAAGATTGGGTTTGTAGTGTATGTGGTACAGTCAATGATTTTGAACAAAAAAATTGTACTAATCCTGATCCTTGTATTGGATCAAGAGGTAACATTAAATTTACTTGTTCATATTATTTAAATTTACCATTACATATTACCAAAGATAGTTGGAATGTATTAACTGCTGAAGGAAAAGTAGATACTACGTATTCGCTAAATTATGTATTGGAAGGTAGAATTCATGCTCCAAACTCTGGATATCCAGAATATGTGTATTATTATGAAAGACCAGAAGGAGGATTTATTCTAAAAGCATTTGGGGTTAATAAAGCATTAAGAGTTGTTAATCCAAGTGATGTTGTATGTCATGCTAAATGGAATATAACTGTTGAGTATGATGAAAATGGTTATTTAGTAAGTGAAACATTTGCTACAATAAATTCTTTCAAATCTCCTGATACTGAGGCAGTATATGGATCTGCAAAATATACTTATGGTAATTAAAAAACTAGGATTATTGGGATTAATTATTGTATCACTGCTATTTTTAAGCTGCTGCAGTATGGAAATTCCAGAAGGAGAAATTAAAGATTTTGTTTTAGGTTTTGATTATGATAAAAGTTTTGAAGAAACGAAAGTTGCAGAATCGCTAATGGTTTCATCAATCTATAAAGATGGTGTATTAGAAGGTACAATTACAACTTATACATACATTGATCATAGTGAATCATTATATCATTATTCAAAGACTGTTGTTTCAGGAAGTTATTATGGAACCGGTTTAGATCAGTTTGATTATTATCTTAAAGAAACAATTAGTTATATCGATGAGAATGGTAATGCGATTGCATATGAAAAAACTGATGGAAAAATCGAAGAATTAACTTATTCACCTAGTGATATTGAATATTTAATTAATTCATTTTTCTATACAAAATTAGAAGCAGGTTATCATCAAGGTGGTATGTATTATGGTGATTACATATCTGCAAATTGTGGTAAGTATTATGAATGCTTTAGTCTTATTGATGAGGTAACCTTACAATATCAAATTAATACAAGTTCAAAAGATGAAAATAAACAAGAAGTTATTACAATGCATAAGTATACTGTTAATGAGCTAGGGATGATGCTTAATTTATCAACTAAATCAATGTATCGCCTTGATACAGATACTTATACAGAAACTAAACTTGAATGTGATTATCAATCACAATTTGAGAAAATTTATAATTTTAATTAAGAGGAAAATATGAAAAAAATACTACTAATTATTTTAGTATTCTTTATGGGAATCTTTACCCTTACTGCTTGTGGAGACGAAAGTAGTGGAGATAATAACCCTGATGATGGGGGAACACAAGTATATGAAGCTGTAGGATTCACTATTCATTTTAATCGTAAAGATAATAATTATACTAATTGGGGATTATGGTTATGGGAAGATGGAAAAGACGGTGGACTATATGAATTTGAAGGTACAGATTCATATGGTGCATATGTAACATATGATTTTACTGAATGGAGCGAAGGTTTAGAAGAATCTAGATTAGGTTTTATTGTTCGTAAACTTGATAGTTGGACAAAAGACTATGAATCTGATCGTTTCATTGAATTTTCTAAATTTACTGTAAACCCTTCTGGTTACTATGATATATATTTAAAGTCAGGAGATAAAACAATGTACACTAATGCTTTGGGAGAAGTTGCAGATATTGTCGAACATTTTGAATTATCTAAACCAGTTAATAATTTCTTGATATGGTTCCAATTAAATAAACAATATGAATCATATACTATTTATTTAGATAATGAAGTGTTAGTTTCAAGTGCAACACAAGATACCGATGTTAATACATTAATTTCAACAGATTTAAAACTACAATATAATTTGGGACCACAAATACCTGATATTACTAAAGAGTTTAAATTAGTTGTTAAGTTTAAAGATTCTGGAAAAGAGCAAACGGTTTACGCTGATAAGTCAACATTATATAAATCCTCTGCTTTTGCTGAAGCATATACATATACAGGAGAACTAGGAGCGATTTATCAAGCGGATAAAACAACATTTAGAGTTTGGTCACCAGTATCAAGTGAAATAAAGGTCAGAATATATGAAACAGGTACGCCTGAAAGTGTTACAATCGGTGGTAAGAAAGTAAACTTTGCTGATGGTTCAGATCAATATGTTGAATTTGCAATGAATAGAATTGAAAATGGAGCTTGGGAATATGTATATGAAGGAGACCATGAAGGTAAATATTATACATACGTTGTAACTAACTCAAGTTACAAAAACCGTGAAGTTGTTGACCCTTATGCAAAATCAACAGGTATTAATGGTTATCGTGGAATGATTGTTGATTTCAGCAAGACTAATCCTGAAGGATGGGAAAATGTTGAATTACACAATATTCCTTCAACTAGTTTAACAGTTTATGAAACTCATGTTGCAGATGTTACTAGCCATGCTTCATGGGGTGGAACTAGTGCATATGCTAAATTATTTAAAGGTTTATATGAAACAGGAACATCTTATACATCAGGTGGTGTTACTGTTACAACTGGTTTTGATCATATTAAAGAACTTGGGGTAAATGCAGTTCAATTAATTCCAATTTATGACCAAGCTAATGATGAAAGACCTGATGATGATCCAAGTAGAAAAGATGGTTCTGTACGTACCTTTAACTGGGGATATAATCCACTTAACTATAATGCATTAGATGGAATTTATTCAACAAATCCATATGATGGTTACGCAAAAATTATTGAATTTAAAGAATTAGTTATGGCTTATAATGAAGCAGGAATTAATATTATTATGGACGTAGTTTATAACCACGTTTCAGGACTAGAAGGAAGTAATTTTGATGTTTTAATGCCAAAATATTATTTCCGCTATAGTGCAGGGGTTGCATCAAATGGATCAGGTTGTGGTAATGAAACTGCATCAGAAATGCCGATGTACCGCAAATTTATGATTGATTCAACTGAATTCTGGGCTAAAGAATATAAACTTGGCGGATTCAGATTTGACTTAATGGGAGTTCATGATGTTACAACAATGAATGAACTTGCTGCAAACTTACATGAAAATGTAAATCCTGCGATTACAGTTTATGGTGAACCATGGACTGGAGGTACTATTGCATTATCTGGTACATCTGCTTCTCAAGCAAATGTTCATCGCTTCCAAGGATATGGACAGTTTAATGATAAAATGAGAGATGCTTTAATCAAAGGTGGTTTAAACAGTGCTACAGCTAAGGGTTGGGTAACTAATAATACAACTATTAATAAAACAGATTTAACTGGGTTAATTAACGGGTTTAAAGGTATTACTTTATCAAAAGAAACAGATCCAGCCAAATCTATAAACTATGTAACATGTCATGATAACTATACTTTATTTGACCGTATTAGAGCAAGTGGTACTACTAATGAAGTATTAGTTAAACGTATGGCGATGTTAGCAAATTCATGTGTATTTACTTCACAAGGTATTACATTTATGTTAGCCGGTGAAGAAATGCTTAGAACAAAAGGTGGCGATTCTAACTCATATGAATCTTCATATGCTGTAAATGCCATAGATTACACTTTAAAAGTTAAACATTTAGATATGTTTAAAAATTATCAAGCATTAATTGCTTTAAAACAAAATGCCAATGTATTTGGTAAAAACGCAAGCGAAATTGCGGAAGATGTAACTATTGAACAAAATGATAATGGAAGTTTAATTATCATTAGAATCAAAGATACACTAAATAAGGTTGAATATATTATATGTCATAGTAATGGTGTTAGTGGAACAAAAGTTGTTAATTTAGAAGGTTACACTTTATATTTAGATACTTTAAATCAAAGTAATTTAAAACTAACTTATGAAACAACTGTTTCAGCATACCAAACAATTATTGCTACAAAAAAGATTCAATAGTAGACATTTAATATAGGAAATAAAAAAAGAAGAAGGAGAAAATAAAATGAGAAAAATTAAAAATTTATTAGTAATCTGCTTAACAGTACTTGCACTAGGAATTTTAGCAAGTTGTGGAGCATGTAAACATGAAACTGGTTCATGGGCAGCAAATGCTGAAGAACACTGGAAAACTTGTGGATTATGTAACGAACAAGTTGAAAAAGCTGCTCACACATTTGGAGAATTTGAAGTTATTGCTCAACCTGCAGTAGGTATTGAAGGAACTAAAGTTAGAAAATGTGCTGATTGTAATTATGTTGATCGTCAAACTGTTCCAGCAATAGTTGTTAATACTGGTGTTGCTGAAGGTGACTTTGCTGTTTACGCAAAAGTTCCTGCTGATTGGACAAGTGTTAACTGTTACTATTTTGGTGAAGATAAAAATGCTCTTGAAAATACAGTAAGTTGGCCAGGTGCTGAAATGACTTGTGTTAATGCTGAAGAAAATATTTGGGGATTCGTTGTTCCTGCTGGAACTGGTTATGTAATCTTCAATAATGGTACAGTTCAAACTGCTGACTTATTATTTGCTACTGAATTAAACTACTATATCTTAAAAGATGGTTCTGATGGTAAATTTATCGCTGATTACGATTTATATACACCTGCTGGAGATCAACCTGAATTAAATAAATATCCAAGTGAAATCGCTGAAGAAGAAACTTATTCAGTATATGTTAAATTACCAGAAACTTGGACTGCTCCAAACGCTTATTGGTGGGGTGGAAAAGGATCACAAGGTTGGCCTGGAAATGCATTAATCAATGTTGAAGGTAATGTATGGACATTTGATTTAACAACTGTTGCATCTGGTTTAATTTTCAACTGTGATGGTTTAGGACAAACTGCTGATATTACTTCAATGAATGGTTTACATGCAGGAAACGCTTATATTGTTAATGATGATTTAACTTTCCAAGCTGCTAATTATGAAAATGGCGAATTTAAATCAATCGAAGTTAAAGTAGATGTTCCAACTGATTGCTATGTTAAAGGTGGTATGAATGGATGGTCTGCAGTTGCTGAATATCAATTCGTATATGATGCAGCTACTGATACAGCTACAATTACTATTGACATTGAAGCAGACGTTGAATTTAAAGTAACTGTTGGTCCAGAATGGTCAATTGAATTCAATGCTGGTACAGCTACATATTCAGCTGATGAATTCGCTGATGCAAGTGGAAATATTAAATGTGTTGCAGCTGGAAAATATACATTTACAATTACTGATGTAACTAAAGATTCACGTGCATTAACAATTGAAGCTGCTAAATAATTAATATAAATAGATTTTTGAACTAGCTAATCATAGCTAGTTCTTTTTTAAATGGTAGAAAAAACTTAAGAAATGTGATATAATAAGAAAGTAAAAATAGATAGATATTGATGATATTATACGAGGTGTGTAATGAGTTTATTAAATGTAGTAAATGTTTCCCATTATTTTGGGGGAAGAGAAATTCTAAAAAATGCTAACTTTCGTCTTCTAAAAGGAGAACACGTTGGTATTGTTGGAGCAAATGGTGAAGGGAAATCAACATTTATAAATATTATATTGGGTAACGAATTACCTAGTGAAGGTAAAATTGAGTGGGCTAAACATTTAGATATTGGATATTTAGACCAATATTCAACCCTTACAAAGGGAAAAACCATTCGTGATTTCTTAAAAGAAGCATTTAGTTTTATGTTTGATTTAGAACAACAAATATATAAAAACTATGAAGAAATGGCTGATTGTACGGAAGAAAGAATGCAAGAACTACTTGATGATATTGGAGAAATGCAGTCAATGCTAGAACAAAGTGGTTTCTATATGATTGATGCGAAAATCGAAGAAATATCTAATGGACTAGGTATAAATGCTATTGGACTTGATAAAGATGTATCAGAACTATCTGGTGGGGAACGTGCGAAAGTATTATTAACAAAAGTTTTACTTCAAAATCCTGGGATTTTAATTTTAGATGAACCTACTAACTATCTTGATGAAAATCATATTAATTGGCTTAAAAATTATTTAAATGAATTTGAAAATGCCTTTATTTTGGTATCTCATGATATTTCTTTCTTAAATTCAGTAATTAATGTTGTTTATCATATTGATAATTGTGAATTAACGAGATATAGTGGTAACTACGATCAGTTTATATCGGCTTATGAAATGAAAAAACGTCAAGCTGATTCAGCATATGAAGCTCAACAACGCGAAATTAAGCAAATGGAAGATTTTATTGCGAGAAACAAAGCGCGTGTCGCAACTCGTGGTATGGCCAACAGTAGACAAAAGAAATTAGATAAAATGGAACGACTTGATAAAGGTCGTGTTCATATTAAACCTAATTTTGTGTTTAAAGAAGGACGACCTTCAGGAAAAGTGTTATTTAATGGTTCTAGTTTAGTACTTGGATATGATAAACCATTAACAAAACCATTTGATTTAGAAATAGTTAAAGGCGAACACTTAGTTATAAAAGGAATTAACGGGGTAGGTAAATCAACTTTAATTAAAACATTACTTGGAATTATTAAACCATATTCAGGAGTTGTTGAAAGAAGTTCGACGATAACTTTAGGATATTTCGAACAAGAAGTAGAAGGAAATAAAAACACTCCTCGTGATGAAATATGGGATAAATTCCCAATGTTATCACAAGGAGAAGTTCATGCCGCTCTTGCAGCATGTGGCTTAACTTCAGAACATATTGAATCACAAATTATTACTTTATCTGGTGGTGAAGCAGCAAAGGTACGTTTATGTAAACTAACTATTGGTGAATATAACTGCTTAGTTCTAGATGAACCGACCAACCATTTAGATGTTCTGGCAAAGGAAGCATTACAAGAAGCCATTAATAATTATAAAGGCACTATTCTTTTAGTATGCCATGAGGCTGATTTCTATCAAAATATTGCTAGTAGAATTATCAATCTAGAAGATTTTGCTTTATAAATTTTTAAGTTTATTTTATTATTTTAGGAGATAACAATTATGAAAAAAATATTAGTAAGTATATTCATATTAATTTTTGTTTTTTGTATAACAAGTTGTTCAAAAAGAAGAGATTATTTTACTGATAGTGAATTAGAAAAATTTGGTTTAAATAATTTACAAACTCCTAATAATGCTACTAATTATTATAATAAAAGTAGTAAAACGATGTTGTTTTGTTATATGACAGTTACAAAAGATGATGATGTTCGTGATTTTGTATTAAACGTTCTTGATATGTTAGAAAATGATGATATGTATAAAATGTATGGGTATACCAAAAATGATGATATGTATAAAGAAGTAAGAAACATATACTTATCAAAAGATATTAATGATTATCAGATTAATACTAATAATTATTCTAAAGATAGTGTTACGTTTAATTCATATGAGATATATTATTATTTATCTGATGAAACAAAGGAAGACTCAATGTTTATTTTTACTATTACATCTTATACAGAGAAGGATACTATATATTTAAGTGGATATAATCTAATTATTTCAGTTGTTCAAAAGAATTCTTCAAATTATAATGTAGTTAACAATGAATAATTTTATACGCAACTAACTGGTGTGTACGTTGAAGATTGAACTTATAAAAAGAAAGTGGTTTTTAATAAATATAAATATTTTACAATATTAGGTATTTAAGGAGATGGTATTAGATGTTTGCTAAAATAATATCAAAAGATGATAGAGAATATTATTCATGCATATTTGCTAAATTTAATTCTGGTTGGGATGAGGTAGTTATCGTATTTGATGATTACAACAATAAATTTGAATTATTAAATGTTTATACAACTTTTCCATCAATTATTCGAAAAGTATTTATAATTGATACAGATACTAGTGATTGGATACACAAAGATGTAATTAAACTATCTCTTGTGAATAAATATAAAGAATGTGATGGTTATGATTGGCTTATTAATAATGAAGAGTTAATTAATGCTATTAAAAATGATAAAGAAGTAGCAGAAGAAATTAAATTAAAAGCTAAAAAGTTAAATGATGCGATAGAAATAAATGAATGGCATTATATTAAAACACCAAAAGATATAAGTGATTTATTAACTGCTGCTTGGGGATTTCATGATTCATATATAATAGATATTAAATATGAAAAAGAAGTAGAATTTCCTCTTGCTCCTACGATAATTCAAATATTATTTGCAGGATGTTGGAATTGTAGTATTTTACTAGAATTTGAACGTGATGTTTTAGTTCATTTTGTATCTGATGATAAAACAATAGATTGCTTTTTAGGTGCTAATATTGTTTTTGAAAATGGCTATGTGTATTGGATAGGAGATACAGGAGATTGCATACAGAATATTTCAGATATAAAAGAATATCATACTTATTTTAGGGCTCGTAGTTTAAAATGGAAGATGATTACAAATAATAAAGAATAATTTTATACGCAACTAACTGGTGCGTAAGTTGAAGATTAAACTATTGAAAAATAATTAAAAATAATATATAATGTTTGTATAAAAAGACCTTAAACTTAGAAAGGAGTTGATTACTATGAATAAAAAGTTTTATAATAAATTAGAAGTAATCAAAACCTTTCAGGTTCCAAACCTTTCAGGTTCCAAACCTTTCAGGTAATAGATAAATAATATCTAGGTAACACGCGTATATAAAGTATAGGCACTTCTAATTTATTAGAGGTGCTTTTTTTGATGCTGCTGGAAAAGGAGGATTGATAAATTTGAAAAAGATTATTTTACAAAGAAAAGAGGTATTAGACTATTAGCTTTGGAGAAAGTTTAAAGACTTTAAGAGAAAAGAAAAAACTTACTCAAAAAGATCTAGCAAGATTCTTAAACATTTCTAGACAGTCTATATCAAAGTGGGAACAAGGTATAAGTTATCCCAGTATCTTATATCTTATTCCCCTTACTGAAGTATTAGATTGTACATTGGAAGATTTATTAAAAAAATTAAATTAGAAAGAAGGTGTTAATATGAACAATTTCAAAGTATTTAAAACTGTACATTTCTCAGAAGAATGGGCAAAACAAATTACATCAATGCATCATAAAGAACATAATACCACAAAAGGTACTTATATGTATTACAATGTTGTTAATATGAATTATGATCCTAAACATCATTTTTACATTTTAGGGGTTTTAGATGAACAAGTAATCGCAAGTTGCTTTGTATCAACATTTGAAGACTATATAAATGAAAAATATATTGAACTTTTTGATGAATTTTTACTTTCGTCATTAATTGTGGATAAAGACTATCAGCGAATGGGTTATGGTACAAAGTTTATGGATTCAATCATAAAAATTCTAAAAGAAGAGAATGCTATTAAAATTGCTGCTTTTGGTTGTGAGAATAGTAGAAAATTATTTGAAAATTTTGGTTTTATAAAAGATGAAAAACGAAAATCATTTGGTAGTACTATACCAGGTGATGATAGTGATGTTTATTATGAATTAAATTTAGAGAGTAATTTCTATATGGTACCAATTAATAAAGATGATTTAAACTTTGTATCAGCCTCTATGATGAGAGAGTTTCACAAGCATTTTAAAAACACTGAAAATTTACCATTTATTTTATTGCCAAATGGACCAATGTATCGTTGTTCATTAATGAATAATGAAAGTTTTGATAATGCAAGTGTTAAGATAGTAAGATGTAATAAAATAGCAGCCGGTTATGCTCATATGTATTATCATGATTTTGATACAGAATATGGACAAAGTGATCATTCGGTACATTTAGCATTTTACTTAGATGAGGTTTATTTGTATAGAAGTGCAGTAAAAGTGATGGTTGAAGAAGCAATCGAATTTTTTAAATCACACAAACAAAATAATAATATTGAGTGTATTAAAGTAAATTTAGATAAATATTCAATATTGATGGAACGCTATGATTTTTATAAAGAGTGTTTGTTAGAATTAGGATTCATTCAAAAAGATAACGCATTATTTATTAAAAATGTTGAATAAATTATTTAAAACGTCATTATTTTAATGACGTTTTATTAATTTTTGAATTTAGAGTAGAAATTATTTGTAATGTATGCTATAATGAAGAGTATAAAATTTAAGAAAGAGGTATAAAATGTTAATTGCTATTATAGGAGAAAATTGTGTAGGAAAATCTACACTTGCTAATAAAATAAATGAAAAATTTAAAGCTAAGATTTATTCTGGAAAAGATTATTTGCGATTAGAAAAAAATCCAAGTGTTGCTTTAGAAACATTTAAAAATATATTAAAAGAATCAGTTTTAAAAGATAATATAATTTACATAATTACAGAAAAAGAACATTTAAATTTATTACCTGCTGGAACATTTAAAATTGTTTTAACAGCTGATATTACGGTAATTAAAGGAAGATTTAAAGAACGTATGCATGGTAATTTGCCTTTACCTTTAGAAAAAATGTTAGAAGCTAAACACGGAATGTATGATAATTTAGAATGTAATTTAAAATTAAATGAAAATTACAATATTGAAGAGGTAATTGATAAAATTAAATAAGAATGTTAATAAGAAGGGGATTTTAAGTATGATATTAATTACGGGCGATACACATGGATCTATTGATTATGACAAAATAGATAAATTAATTTAAAATTTTAGATATTAATCATTTTTCTCTATTAAAGATAGTTTCTTTTAGATGATTTTTTTAAAAGTAACAGAGGGTAACAACACTTTTTACATCAAATATTGTATAATATATCTGTAAGTGAAGGTGATATTATGAAAGAATTTAGTCATGTATTAAGAGAACTAAGAAATAAAGAAGGGCTTTCTCAAGAAGCCCTAGGTAGTATTGTTCATGTTTCAAGAAGTGCAATAGCAAAATATGAAAATGGTTTAGGATTACCTAGTGAAGAAGTTATTGAAGCACTATGTAAATACTTTAGTGTTGATCGAGATTATCTATTTCCTAAAGAAGATTTTGAACAGTTAATAATGGAGAAGAATATAATAATAAACAAGCAAAAAATAAGTAAATATATTATTACAATTAGTTTATTATTTATTATTCTAATATTAATTATTTTTGGTTTTATGCTTAGAAAAGATATTGATAAAAGTTATAAACTAGAAGATCTTAATGAAACAATTATGTTAGAAGATAATAACTTTTACCAAAAACAACAATTATTATTTGAATTTTATGGCGGATATGTACATCAAAAAATTGAAATAGAAAAAATTGCATTTACAAGTGAATCCAATTTGTATTTGATTAGAGTATGTAATGAGTATACTAATGGATATATGGCTCATATTAATAATCAAAAAGGTTTTAGTGTCGATGAATACACAAAAAAAGTTTATATGGGAATAAATTTTCCTTCGAATAATAACAATATTAGACCAATAACTTCTTGGCATCAAAAACACTCAAGTAGTTTAACATTTAATACGCAATTTGGTTTATCTGAAGATATTTTACTTGATGATACGAAAAATTTACTTGATGGAGCTCGGATTGAAAAATTTGATGATAAATTAAAATTTATATACGAATGTTCAATAACTAATTGGTTATTTGATTATGAATACAATAATATTTTAAGAAAATGTATCATTAATAATAACTATTATAATTCAAGTTGGGAATATGAAATGTTAAATGAACAATCTATGGAACAATCGTTTTCGATTATTTCATCGTATTTAATTGAAGCAAAACCTAACCAGGTTGTTAAATTTGAAATAGATACAATAATGAATACTACTTCTACATGTATTGAACAAAAGAAGATAATAGATCTTTATATATAAAACCTTCATAAGAAGGTTTTTATTTTATATTTTAATTAAATTTTAATTTATGATATAATTAAATAAAGGAGTTTTATATGAAAAAAAGTAGACTTAAAATTATTGTATTTATAGGTAGTTTAGTATTATTTTTTAACTTTGTGATTAGTTTAACCCGTTACCTTGATGGTAAAGAAAAAGCTCAACTTATTAGATTCATATGTTATGGCTTAACTTTTGTATTATGGGTAATTTGGTTTAAAATGTTAACAAAAGAAGATGGTAAGTATTACGCGATAGGTTTTAATAATGTTTATTATTACTATGGCCAAAATATTTTAGATGATTCAAAGAATATAGCCGAAGAAGAATTAAAAGATAAAGCATTATTAAAAATATCAAGTGTTAAAAAAATTGAATATAGACTGATTGATAATGAATATGTTACGCAAAAAATTGGTTTAGTAAAGCTTGATAAGATAAAAACATTAATTATTTTTGAAAAAGCTAATTATAAAACTGATTATAAAAATAGTTTATATGATGTATTAGTTGAAGATCATAAAATGAATGTTGAATCTTTTATTAATATGAAGAAAATTCCAGATTTAGATGAAGAAAATGTTATTTATGCTGATCGAAAATTAGATGCTGTTGTGATAAGAAAAGTTGATGAATGTTATAAAACTATTTATTATGTTTATTCAATATTTCCACCTATTAAAAACCTAGATGAAGCACTTACTAAATGTGTTCCTCATTGGTTTATTAATAAAGAATATCCGGTGAATACATATGATGATTTAACACAAGCCAAAGAGGAAGTATTAGAAGTTATTGATTTAATAAATGATGAAAGATTAGATTAACAAAGAATGAGTTGTTAAAAGTCAGCAAGTTTAATACTTACTGGCTTTTATTTTAGATTAAAATGTGTTATAATGAAAAAAAACAACAAAGGATTTAATTATATGAAGAACGTATTAATTACTGGTGCAGCATCAGGAATTGGGAAAGCAGTTAAGGATTATTTTATAAATAATGGTTATACAGTTATTGCTTTAGACAAAGTTAAGATGGATAAAGAAAATAATTTGTTAAGTTATGTTGTAGATATTACAGATAAAGAACAATTAAATATGATAAAAGAATCTTTAAAAGAAATGGAGTTATCCACAATAATTAACGTTGCTGGAATCCATAAGATGGCATCTTTAGTAGAAAATGACTTTGATAGTTTAAAGAAACTTATTGATATTAATTTACTAGGAACAATGCTGGTTAATAATATTTTTTATCCATTGTTAAGTAAAAATGGTCGAATTATTATTGTCACAAGTGAAGTCGCAAAACTTGAACCAATGCCATTTAATGGGTTATATAATATTTCTAAATCAGCTTTAGATACTTATGCCCAAGCTTTAAGACAAGAATTAAATTTATTAGGACAAAAAGTAATAACAATTAGACCAGGAGCAATTGAAACGCCATTAAGCATAGGATCGCTTGATGATACGGAGAAATTAGCTCAAGACACGGTTTTATTTAAAAAACAAGCTCATAAGTTTTTAGATATTACTAAAAAGTTTATGGGAAAACCTATAAAACCAAAAAAAGTAGCTAAACTTATTTATAAAGCTACAGTTAAGAAAAATCCTAAATTTATTTATAAAATACATCATAATATTTTATTAGTATTTCTTAGTATTTTGCCAATTAGATTACAATGTTTTGTGATTAAGCTAATTCTTAAATAATCCTTTGTATTTGTCTAATTGCAAAAAATAATATAATATGGTAAAATAAAAACATAATGCATAAAAATAGGAGTTTATATGAAAAAAATAGTAACAATTTTTTATTTATTAGTATTTACCATTTCCTTATTTTCTAGTGGTATTGTACAAACTAAAGCTGAAAACACTGTGATAACAGAAACTTCATCGATAATTGGTGATTTAGATAATAGTGGTAAAGTTGACACTTCAGATGTCATTTATTTACTATATCACGTGATGTTTGGTGATTCTTATTCGGTTTCTCAAGATTCAGATTATGACTATAATGGGGTTGTTGACAGTAATGATGTAGTTTATCTACTATATCATGTAATGTTTGGTGAAGCATCATATCCATTAATTGATCTAAACGCAACTTATTATCAAATAAAAGTATTAAATGAAGAATTGAATGAGTGCCTATTTTTTAAGAGAAAAGCAGGTACTAGTCTTGATATGAATATTAGTTTATCTAAATATATACCAGCTGGTTACAAATGGGATGGTAAAGTAAAATATTCAAGTAGTTTAGAAAACTTTACGGAAGCAAATGTTTCAGATATAGTGGTAAATGGGGATTTATATCTAATTCCAATTTACGAAAAAGCTCCTTATAAGATAACTTATGAGTTAGATGGTGGTATTGTTGCTGACGATTTAATTTATGAATTCTTTATTGGTGATGAGATTGTACTACCTACGCCAACAAAAGAAGGATATAAATTCTTAGGTTGGTATGAAAATGATGTATTGATTGAAGAAATTTCTAATCGTAATTATGATTTAGTAGCTAAGTGGGAAATAATTGAAGAAGGTACTCCAAAAGTTAATTATGTTTTAGAAGAAGATGTTTATTTAACAAAATATGCTTCACGTAGTGAATTAATTACTGAATTAATTGCTGATATTCAAAGTGTAAAAGGTGTTGGATATACATTAAGTTATTTTGAATCACATACAAGTAGTGGATATGGTATTTTCGCTAATACTCAAGGTAACAAAACTTTCTTCTCAGATGATGCAATGCGTACTAAGTGGACTTGGTTATTAGAATATATGAAATCACTAAGAAGTGAAGCTGGACTTGATGTAGCTCAATATGATGATTTTATTAAGAATGGATATTTATCGGCTGATGCAGCTACAATAAATGTTGAAATGATTGCGTTGATTTGTGGAAAACAATATTCATATTCATCATATAGTTCATCAGATTATAGTAAAGAAAGTAATAAAAATGGTTATATTAAAGCATTACATAATGTAATATTAAATAATAATACATTTGAAAAAGGAACTTTAGCTTTAGATTTCCTACCAAATGCTTCTAAAGATGAATATTTATTTGCTGGTTGGTATACAACAAAAGATTTCAAAGATTACTCAAAAATAACTGAAAATACTGTTTTATCTGCTAGTGTAACCGTTTATCCAAAATTTGTTGCTCCAAACAGTGATACAATTATTTTTGATTATGAAGGTGGAGTAACAGAAGAATTATATTTAAAATATGGTAATAAACTTACTTCGTTAATTGTAAGCAGTTATAACGGAGCATTCTGGACAGGTACAAATTATGCAAGTGATATTTTTGTTTCTACTCCAGCTAATGATCCAACTGCGAAATTCTCAACTCGTATTTATATTAAGAAAAATATGTTTACTGATTTATACGAAATTGTTTCAATCTTAACAAGTGGAACAACTAGTGTATGGCCAGATGTTGCGGAATATGTAATTACAATTTCTGGATCATATAATGGTGCATATGATGATAATTTTAATGTTTCAAATATTAATGTAGGTGATATTGTTGTTTTTGATAAACCAATTGAAAATATCTCCTCTACTCCAGCCAATGTTTACTTCTGTAGTGAAAATTTAAACAAAGAAGAACTGGAAGAAAAAGTTGATCTTAATTTTGTTATTCCAGAACCTAAAAGAGTAGGTCATAAGTTCTTAGGTTGGTATGATGCTAATGGTAAAAAATATGAAGAAAATATTGATTTTACTGGTGTAGGAAATATTACCGTTTATGCTAAGTGGAAATATGAAGATTACCTTATTGGTTCATTTAAAGATAATAGCTGGGTTGTTGTAGGAGATGAAATTCAATTAATCGCTGAATATGTAAGTGGAAGTAAAGGAACACTAAAATGGGAATCTAAAACTCCTGATATTGCGAGTGTTGATGAATATGGATTTGTAAATGGTATAAAAGAAGGTCTTGCTACAATTGTGGTTAGTGATACTAATTATCCAGATATTATTTTCACTTTCTATGTTACGGTTTTACAAGAAGATCCAACAGGAATCTTAAAATTATTAGTTGATAGTAATAACGAATCAATTTACAAAAGAGAAGATTTAATTATTGGTATTATTACAGAAGCTGGATATTTCTATGCTGATATTGTTGGAAGTGTGTCTAAATTATTATTTGAAGATTATGTTGTACATGATGATTATTATTTATCAAATCCAAGTAATAAATCAACTCTAAATGGTGATGGAATTAATGGAATTGACTTTATTACGTTCCACTATGCAGCAGATATGCATGGTAGTGCTGCTAATGGAGGTAAAAATTTAGCAACCTTTAATAAATCATGTAATACTGGTAGTAGACAAGCCTCTTGGCACTATGGTACTGGTAATGATGGAATTTGGGCATGTCAAACAGAATCATATGGAGCATGGCATGCTGGAGCATCAAAAAGAATGACTTGGACAAAAACAAATATTAAATATAATGCGACTGATCCAGAATTCCCTAAAGTAACTTTAGGAAGTGACAATTATTTCTATATTAATGGATTAAAGACTAATGTGAAAAATACAACTAGTGGAACTAGATTAAATGATATGGGTCTTGCGTGTGAAGCTAGAAATGGTTATTATTATTTAGGTGGTCATTATTATAATTCAACTTATAAATACATTTCATCTACCGGAGGAAATAATAACTCAATTGGTATTGAATCATCTTGTGCCAAAGGTTCAGATTTATGGTTAACATGGCAATATTCTGCTCAACTTTGTGCTAAATTATTAATTAAATATAATTTACCACTTAATAGACTTGTTGGTCATCATTTCTTCTCAGGTAAATGGTGTCCACAACCGATGTTAGAATATGATCTTGAAATTTGGTGGGAATTTGTTGAACTAGTAAGACAAGAAATGGAATTATATAAAAATTATAATAATTACACATTAACATTCTCATCTGATAGCGCATATTTAAAAGATAATGGTCGAATTTCTAGTTTACCAACATATTCTGAATGTGTAACATATACAATTACTTATAAAACAGGAAATACAACAAAGACAGTTACGCTTTCTTCAATTATTCCTGGACTAGTTGCTTAAAAATGAAAAAAACTTTTGTGGTAACACAAAAGTTTTTTATTTATTTAATTTTATTTAGAATATTTTGTAAAGTATCTTTATCAGTAGAAGATAAACCTATTATAAATAGACTTTCATATATAAATTTAAAACTATGATTATTAAATTTATATAAATTATTAAGAATTTCTATTTTTAATTCTTTAATTTCACTAGGTAATAATTCAAGTTCTAAAAAGTCAAAATCATTTGTTTTTCCACAAGATGACATACAATTATAACAATTAGGAACTAGACGCATTTTTTCCTTTTCAAGTTCTTTAATATAAGATTGGATTATCTTGTCTTCTTTAGAGTTTTCTATTGTTAGACCTTTTATTATTAAGTCAATAGTTGATGAAGTGATTAAATCTTCATTTCCTACAATACATCTTGATAAACCAATCAACTTACTTATTATTATTTCATTCATTATTCAACTATTTTCCCATCTGTAGAGATTGTTATAACTTGCCATGGAATGAATTTACCACTATCCATTAAAGCTTTCTTAACTGCCATTTCAATACCACCACAACATGGTACTTCCATTCTAACAACTGTTACACTTTTTATATTATTGTTTTTAATAATTTCAGTTAGTTTTACCGCATAATTTTCATTATCTAATTTTGGACAACCAATTAAAGTAATTTTATTTTTGATAAAGTCATTATGAAAATTACCATAGGCATATGCGGTACAGTCTGCAGCAATCAACAAATTAGCGTTATCAAAATAAGATGCGTAGGGATTTACAAGTTTAATTTGGACTGGCCATTGATTTAGTTTACTTGAAATATCAGAAGAAGTATTTGAATTACAAGAGCATTCATGATCAATTTTTTTCGCATTAGTACCTGGACAACCACATGGTAATGTTTCGGTATCTTTTTTGGCGTCTAAGACTGCTTGCTCATTATAAGCTAAAGCTTCCCGCATTTCAAAACTAATAGCATTTGTTGGACAAACAGGTAGGCAATCACCTAGACCATCACAATAGTCATCTCTTATTAATTTAGCTTTACCATTTATCATTTTAATGGCTCCTTCATGACATGCTTTTGCACATGCTCCACAACCATTACATTTCTTATCATCAATTTTAATTATTTTACGGATCATTTTTTTACTCCTTTTCTTGTATTTTTATATAAATTATACTATAATTTTAATACAATGTATGTTGAATTTTCAACAAAAGGAGTAATTTATTATGAAAAACTATTTAGACGTAATTAAAAAAAGTCCTTTATTTCATAATATCGAAGATTTTAATGTAATTCCAATGTTAGGTTGTATTGCTGGATATAAGAAAAGTTATGAAAAAGGGCAAATTATATTTAGTGAAGGTGATTTGATAAACGAAATTGGAATAGTTTTAAAAGGTAAAGTAGAATTATCTAAATATGGATATAATGGAAATAAAAGTATTATTGTAACCCTTGAAGCCCCTCAAATGTTTGGTGAATCATACGCATGTAGTGAAATAAAGAAAATACCAGTTGATATTATATCAATTGAGGATTCTGAAATCTTGTTTGTTAATGTTGAAAGAATTTTAAAAACATGTAGTAATGCTTGTAGTTTTCATAATAAAATGATTTCTAACCTATTAACCGCAGTAGCAAATAAAAATATTGTTTTAAATAAGAAAATTGAAATAACATCTAAAAGAACAACAAGAGAAAAATTATTAACATATTTATTTTTAAAAGCCAAAGAAGAAGGAAAAAAACAGTTTACAATTGAATATGATCGTCAGTCTTTAGCTGATTACTTAGAAGTTGATCGAAGTGGATTATCAGTAGAAATTAGTAAATTATGTAAAGAAGGAATAATTGATAATCAAAAGAATCATTTTATTTTAAAACGTAATATTTATATTTAATAGGAGATAAAAAATGTTAAAAGAAATTTTATTATTGGGAAAAAAGATTTTAGTAGATAAGTCAGAAATTGTATTTGAATATCATGGTGTAGAAAATTTTAAAGATTATTTTGATGTTAAACTAGGGGAATGGACATATCAAGATGGTTGTTTAATTGGGAAAGAACTTGAAAATCGTGGGGGAATAATTTATGCTAATAAAAAGTTTGATTACGATGTTATGATGACTTTTAAAGTTTCAACAGTTTTACCGGCTACTAGAGATTTGAATGCGGTATGGTGTAGTGAATGGGATGATGGAGAAAATTATTTAGGAAATACTTACGTTTGTGGTTTAAACGGGTGGTATGAAGGTAAAGCTGGAATAGAACGTTCTGGGGAAAATGAATTTTACTCAGGGACTACTTTATACAACTATCAACCGGGAGAAGAAGTTGAAATAACTTGTGGGTCAATTAATGGTCACTGTTTTATGTTAGTAAATGATGTTTTGGTTTGTGAATATAAAGACAATTTTCCGCTAATTGGAGGATATGTTGGAATATCACCTTATTGTACTTGTTTAAAAATATCAGATTTAGTAGTTAGAAAAATAGAATGGGAAAAACGTAAACAAAGATATTTACCAGAATTTTAAGAATGAAAAAAGCCTTAATTTCAAATTAAGGCTTTTATTTTTCGAAGAAATTTATTAATTTTTCTAGATATACTGGTGGATTTAAAATATATGCTAAACCATGACCAGCTTTAGGAACAATTAAAATTTCTTTTTTATCTTTTTTCGAATTATACATATCAATACTCATATGATGAGGTACAAAGTTATCTTCATCTCCATGAAAGAAAATAATTGGTAGATTTGTATTTTTTGCTGCATCAATTGGAGCTCTTTCTTCTATATTGAATTTACCAAATATTTTTGCCCCCAGTTTAACAAAAGGATAAAATATTTTGGCGGGCAAATGAATTTGTTTAATAACTTTACTAATAATTGCTTTTTGAGAAGAAAATCCACAATCGGCTAATATACCTATAACATTTTTGGGTAAATCAAGTTCAGATGCAAGTATTACGGTTGCGGCACCCATTGAAACCCCAGTTAAAATAATTTTAGCATCTGGATCAATATTTTCAACTACATATTTAGCCCATTTTACACAATCAAACCGTTCTTTAATTCCGAAGGTTACGACATTTCCTTCGCTATCACAACTTGTACGTTGATCAACCATTAAAACGTTATGGTTTATTTTAAATGCTCTGGCAATACCTCCGGCTAAATCACGTTCTGCACTTCCTCGATATCCCGGAAACATAATTTCAATAATACCACCTTTTTGTTTTTCATAATAACTAGCATGTAATTTTAATCCATCAAAAGAAGTTATGTAATGATGAGTATGAGGATATGTTCTCATTTCTTTAATCCATTTGATCATTTTTTCTTTATATGGTTCATAAATTTTTCCTTTTGGTGTTTCAATTTTTTCTTTATCAACTTTTTTCTTACGTTTTACATAAAAAGCTAGATAAAAACAAAAATAAGTAAACATAAATAGAAATAAACAAGTTGAACCAATAACAATTAATAATATAAAATACCATTTCATAATATCACCACGATGATTATACCATAAAATATCTTTTTTTTCAATTTTCGCACCTTTTTTATAAAAATAGTGTATAATTGTAAAGAATTTATATAATGGGAGAAAATAGTGAATAAATTAGAGAAAATAGAAGTTAATTATAAAAATAAAAAAAGATATAGAACTGATAAATTGCCCATTAGACAACCTTTATTTTTAACATGGTTGATTTGGCTTTTATCTAAAATTGCTTTAAAAGGAAAAAAGTATAAGATTGAGAAAATAAATATGGATGGATTAAAACCACCATATATTATGCTTAGTAATCATATGTATTTTATCGATTTTGAATTAACAGCGGTTGGATTATTTCCACATCGAATGAATAATGTTATCAACATTGATGGATATCATCGTCGCCCATGGTTAATGGAATTGATTGGAGGGATTGCGACTAGAAAATTCACCAACGATTTACACTTAATAAAATCAATTATGCATGTAGTTAAAAAAGGTGATGTGGTAGGATTATATCCTGAGGCTCGTTATTCTGCGAATGGTACTTTAGCTTACATTCCAGAGTCTGTCGCAAAACTTGTTAAACTTGCGAAAGTACCAGTAGTAGTAGTAAAACATCAAGGTAATCATTTACATACGCCTTTTTGGGATTATAAAAGAAAACGAAAAGTTCCCCTACATACTAAAATTAAAAAAGTTTTAACTACTGAAGAAATTAAAGAAAAATCTGTTTCAGAAATTTATGAAACTATTATAAATGAAATGCAGTATGATGAATATGCTTATCAAAGAGCTAATAATATTTTGATTAAGGAAAAATATCGAGCTGAAGGGTTACATAAAATTTTATATCATTGCCCTCATTGTCATACAGAGAGTAAAATGAATTCTAGTAATGACGAAATTTACTGTACAGAATGTGGTAAAAGATGGAGATTAATGGAAAATGGGTTAATTGAAGCTTTAGATGGAAATACAGAATTTGAGATTGTAACCGAATGGTATGAGTGGGAAAGAAGTGAAGTAAGAAAACAAATTGAAGATGGTACTTATAGTTTTACTGATGATGTTGAAGTATATTCTTTTCCTCGTTGTTGGCGTTTTATTAAACTTGGTTCTGCCAAGGTAAAACATTCAATTGAAGATGGATTCACTTTAGAAGGATTTTATAATGGAAAACCTTATCGTATTTTACGTAAACCATTAGAATCGAATGGTTTACATATAGAGTTTAATTTTAGTCGCTTAAAACCATTTGATTGTTTCAATATAAGTATCGAAGATGATTGTTATTTTTGTTATCCAACAAAATCTAATGTAATAACGAAGTTAAGCTTTGCGGTTGAAGAATTGTATAAATTACATTTAACTAGAAAGAATAGTCACTAAGTGACTATTTTTTTATAATTATTTTGATAAAGAATAACTTTTATGATAAAATAGTTAGGTATAAGAAAAGAGTTGATTTTATGAAAAAATTAGAAACTATCACATCTAAATCTTTAGATGAATTAAAGAATGAATTTGATAATAATCTTGATAAAATCGCTGAATACCATGATGTATTACAAGAGCTAGATGATTACATTAACAAACTTGAATGTTTAAAAATGGAATATGGTCGTAAGTATGATTATTATATGCTTAAAAAACAAGGTTTTACGGATGAAGAAATAAATAATTTTATTTTTGAAGATAGTGAATATATCGAAAAAATTGATGAATACTATTGGAAAAATTTGAAACGACGTGAATATATGTTTGGATATCCGGCTAATATGGAAGATTATTCCTATACTACCCAATATTTAAGACATCTAGAAAGTAAAATGTATTTAATGAATAATTGTGGTGATCCATATCAAAGAGGTAATTACCGAATGGATAGCAAAGCTATCGAAAAGAATATTATTTCAATGATGGCGACAAATTTTGGTCTAAAACACAATGAATATTGGGGTTACATTACTTCTGGAGGAACAGAAAGTAATTTTTGGGGAATAAGAGAAGGTTTTAATGCTTATCCACAGGGAAAATTATATTTTTCTGATGATACCCACTATAGTGTTGAAAAATACGTTTATGATGGAGAAAACAATACTCGTTATCCTTATGAAAAGATTAAATCTGATAAATATGGTCGTATAAAGGTCGATGAATTGTTAAAAACAATTGAAAATGACCAAAAAGCAGGTTTTGTTGGCGCAATCTTAGTATTAACCTGGGGAACCACAGTACGTGGGGCAGTTGATGATGTTAATGAAATAACCGAAAAATTAACCGAAAAAGGTATTCCTTATTATTGTCATTTAGATGCCGCTTTATTTGGTGGAATTCCTAAAAATCAAATTAAAGCGCCTTTTGTTTCTAATATTTCTGATTTAGGGATTGATTCAATTGCGGTAAGTATGCATAAGTTTATGGGAACAGCTAGAGTAAATGGGGTGTTATTAGCCTTATCTCGTAAAAATCGTAGTGTTATTGAATATATTGGTCAAGAAGATTCAACTTTACTTGGTTCTCGAGATTTATTACCTTTCTCAACTTATCAAAGAGCAAAAGAAGTATTACTGCGTAGACCTGCAACTCATTTCACAAAAAATGTAGATTATTTTGAAGAAAAACTAAAAGAAAATAATATTTATTATGAGAAATTTAAAAACTCAAATATATTTGTTATTAAAAAACCAAATGATGAAATATGTTTGAAATATCAACTTGCTTCTTTCACAACTGAAGAAGGTATTGATTGTGCTCATATAATTATTTTCCCATTTCATAAAGAAGAAATTATTAATGAATTAATTAACGACATAAAAGAGACTAAATAATGCTGGAGGTACAAGATGATTAAATTTTCAGAAATGAAATTTGTTAAACCAAATTTAAAACAAATTGAAAAGAAGTTCAATAAAATAATTGATGAATTTACAAATGCTACTTGTTTTCTAGAACAAGATAAAGCATTAAGAAAAATGAATAAATATTCAGATAGCCTAAATACTAACTTTTCTATTGCTTATGTAAAGTATACGTGTGATACAACATCTGAAGAAAATATTAAAAATCAAGAATTAGTAGATGAAATTGAACCATTAATTGGTGTTTATTATAATCGTTTTAATAAAGCTTTGGTAAACGCAAAATTTCGACCAGAATTAGAAAAGAAATGGGGAAAACATTTATTTGATATTGTTCAAAATTCTTTAGAAGTTTTTGATGAAAAAATCGTTCCAGAACTTCAAGAAATTAATAAGTTATCTAGTGAATATACAAAGCTAATTGCTTCAGCTAAACTAGAATTTAGAGGAGAAGTTTACAATTTATCACAACTTGGTAAATTTGCTAGAAGTGTTGATCCCGCAACAAGAAAAGAAGCTTCATTATTAAGTGTTAAGTTTTTTGAAGAAAACAATGATTTGATTGGCGAAATCTATGATAAATTAGTAAAAACAAGACACGCAATGGCTTTAAAACTTGGTTATGAAAACTTTGTTGATTTAGGATATAAATCTTTAGGCAGAACTGATTATAATAGTGTTTTAGTTAAGGGATATCGCGAACAAATTTATAATGATTTAGTTCCACTTACTAATAAATTATTTAAAGAACAAGCTAAACGTTTAGAAATTAAAAAACCACAATATTATGATTATAATATTATGTTTTTAAGTGGTAATGCGACACCGAAAGGTGATAAAGAATATTTAGTTGATCAAGCTACTAAATTATATAAAGAGTTATCAAAAGAAACATATGAGTTCTTTGAATTTATGAAAGAATATGAATTATTAGATCTAGAAGCAAGAAGTGGTAAAGCTGGTGGTGGATATATGACATATTTCCCAGATTATAAAGCTCCATTTATTTTCTCTAATTTTAATGGAACAAGCGGGGATGTCGACGTTCTTACACATGAATTCGGTCATGCTTTTCAAGGATATATGTCACGTAATATTGGTTGTCCTGATTATCGTTCTCCAACATTAGAAGCATGTGAAATTCATTCAATGAGTATGGAATTTATTACTTATCCTTGGATGGAATACTTCTTTAATGAAGAGGCTGATAAGTATCGTTATGCTCACGTTTGTGATGGATTAACTTTTATTCCATATGGAGTAACAGTTGATGAATTCCAACATTGGGTATATGAAAATCCAGAAGCAACACACGCAGACCGTTGTGCAAAATGGCGAGAAATTGAGAAAAAATATTTACCACACCTTAATTATAAAGAAGCTCCTTTCTTAGAAAAAGGTGGATATTGGATGAGACAATCACATATTTTTGGTTCTCCATTCTATTATATAGATTATACTTTAGCCCAAGTTGTAGCTTTCCAATTCTTTAATGAAACAAGAAAAAATCATGAAAAAACTTGGAAGAAATATGTTAAATTATGTAAGATGGGTGGAAAATATTCATTTACAGAATTACTTGCTAAAGCTAAATTAAATAATCCATTTGTTGAAGGTACAGTTAAAAAGGTTGTTAAGCCTTTAAAGAAATATTTATCAACTTTTGATACTTCAAAATTTAATTAATGCAATCATTTGATTGCATTTTTTTCATAGATATGGTATAAATTAAATAGGTGATATTATGGATATTAATTTAATTATACAAAAACTTAATTTAGAAACAGATAATTATCAAATTGAACCTTTTAAAAGTGAAGAAGATGGTTCAAATTATGAAGTATGGAAAATAATAACTGATAAACATACTTTTGTTTTGAAAAAAGCCAAAAACTATGAATTAAGTATTTATAACATATTCTTAAAACAATTAACATCTTCAGTACCTCATCTTTATAAGACTATTAAAATAGAAAATGACGAATATGTGTTAATGGAGTATATTGAAGGTCATACGATGAGTAAATGTGATTTAGATTCACTTATTAAAGTAGTAGATGCATTAATTAAGATTCAAAAGAAGTTTTGGAAGGTAAGTGAACCAGATAATTTTATGTATTCTTTTGATAAAACTTTTGAAAGTAGAAAAAAACGTGGAACTTATTTAAATGATAGCGAATTAGCAAAAGCTTATTCTAAGTTTTTAGAATATTATGAAAAATTACCTCGAACTCTATGTCATGATGATTTACTACCATTTAATGTTTTAATAAATGATAAAGCTTGGATTATTGACTGGGAGTATGCGGGAATAATGCCGTATTTAACATCATTTACAAGATTAATTGCTCATAGTGAAGAAAAAGAAGATGCTTTCTTTTATATGAAAGATGCTGACAAAAAATATATTATTGACTATTATTATGAACATTTAGCGAAAGAAAAAGGAATAACATATCAAGAATATCAACTTGCATTAAAATATTTTATTTTATATGAATATGCAGAATGGATTATGTTAGGAGTAAAATACGATAATAAAGAATCACTTCGTTATCAAGAATATTTTAAAAAAGCTAAACAATTAGTAAAGGAATTACAATATGAAAATTAAAAAATTATTAATGCTATTCATTAGTTTGATTTTATTTTTTAGTTTAACTTCATGTAAAAAAGAAAAAGAAAAATTAACTTTATATGCTGGCGCATATGAAGTAATGCTGTTAACTTATCATCATCCGGCCATTTCTTATGTTCCTAATATTAATTTAATTACTTTTTCTGAACAAGGATATTTTAAAGAAAATAGTGAGGAAAAAATTGAAGGATATTTGGTTGAATTTGAGCTTACAAAAGAAAATTTTGATAATGGGTTTGATAATAAAGATGAAGAACTTGGATGGGCTAATCATGAAATATTGATTAAAGATCTTAGAAAAAATAATAATCGTGCTTGGTATGTTGATACTGGCAAAAAACTAACATGTTATGTATTGATTCAAGATAATCATGATGTTTATCTAGTCTGGTTATATAAAAGTGAAAATAAAGTTATTATTCATAATATTTATAAGTTATTTAAAATAAACGATTATTTTGGATAAAAAATTAAATAAAATATGTTCATTTGAACATATTTTTTTATTTTTGGGAAATATTAATTGTAAGAGGTGTTTTATGGAAAAATCAAATGAATTAAATAAGTTTTTATCTTACATACATATGGGAATGAGTATTTATCGAATTTATTATGAACAATCAGAAAGGTTTAATGATAATGAATTAATTAAATTAATTGTTGAAATAGAAGAAATATTTAAAACTCATGAAGAAAAAACCACAAGGATTATTAATGAATTGGGTGAAACTGCTACTAATAGTTTAACAGCAGCAGGAATTATGGGAGTATATAAAGAAAGATTAAAAATCTTTGAAGAACCTTTTGATATTTGTATTAGTGCGCTAAAATCAACTAATATGGGACTAATTTCAGCAATCAAGTTTTTAAATGATAACCAAGAACTGCCTGATAAAACTAAAACATTAATTCAAGATGTTATTAAAGATTATCAAAATATTCAAGAAAAATGGCTAAATTATATTTTTATGAATATTGGTTGTTGTTAATTAATATATGAATAAAACGTTAAGAATTTTTGAATGGATTATAACTGTTCTAGCAATTATTACGTTAATATTTGGAATTATTTGGTTTGGAGCGACAATTTACTATACAAATCAAGAATCTAATTTAGGTAATGGACTATCGATTGCTTTAAGTATAATATTTAATTTATATGCGGATGGAATAAGTTTATTATTAAGTGTTATCGGATATATTTTATGTTATATTGATCGTAAAAAACAAAAAAGTGAACAGAATAAATTTTTAATGATAAGTAATATTGTTAGTGGTTTATTAAGTATCATTTTATTTATTATGATTTTGATTGTTGTGTAATTAAAATGAGGACTATAAGCTTTGCTTATAGTTTTTATTTGATTAAAAATGTTTATTGGTTGCTATTTAGTCATAAATGAAATATAATTATTTTATGTAATAAGACAGGAGGTTTAAGATGAAAATTATAGATATGCATTGTGATACGATTATGGCATTAATGAATAGCAATGAAGAGCTACGTAAAAGTAATAATATGATAGATTTAGAAAAACTAAAAAAAGGTGATTATCTACTTCAATGCTTTGCGATGTTCGTACCTTATGTTTCAAGAAAAGAAGATGAAAATTATTCACCATTTGAGTATTGTCACAAAATGATTGATAAATATTATCAAGAACTAGAAAAAAATCAAGATTTAATTGCTGCAGCATATACCTATGAAGATATTGAGAAGAATATAGCAAGTGGAAAGATAACAGCTTTGTTAACAATTGAAGAAGGCGGAGTATGTTTAGGTAATATTGAATTTTTACGTAATTTTTATCGATTGGGGGTTAGAATGATGACTCTAACTTGGAACTTTAAAAATGAGATTGCTACGCCTAACATTGATTATTTTTCTGTATCTTGGGAAAAAATTAAAGAAGAAGGATTTAAACCTAATACAACAGATGGTTTAACTGAATTCGGAATAGAAGTAGTTAAAGAAATGAATCGTTTAGGGATGGTAATTGATTGTTCACATTTAGGCGATAAAGGTTTTTATGATGTAATTAAGTATTCCACTAAACCAATTGTATGTTCACACTCTTGTTCTAGAACTATTTGTAATCATGTACGAAATATGACCGATGATATGCTATTAAAACTTAAAATGAATGGTGGAGTTGTAGGTATAAATTATTGTCATGATTTTATTAAAGAAGATAATTCTTTTTCAACAGTTAAAGACGTTGTAAAACATATTGTTTACATTAAAAATTTAATTGGTATTGATTATATTGGTCTTGGTTCTGATTTTGATGGAATAGGAAATAGTGACATTGAATTAAAAGATGCATCCCTTATGGGATTATTATTAGATGAATTAAGAAACCAAGGATTTAGTGAAGAAGATATAGATAAAATTTGTTATAAAAATGTATTAAGAGTATTTAAAGCTAATTTTAATAAATAAAGGAGACTAACTATTAATAATCAAGTAAAATGATTAAAAAATTTTAAAGAAAATGTAAAAAGAGTATAAAAAAGGATGTCACTCTCAAAATGATTAAATGACTGTCTTTTTTTAGAAAAAATGATAAAAGCTTATATT
>JAFTPH010000061.1 GCA_017463365.1 Bacilli bacterium | reverse complement strand
TCCTGATACTACTCTACCATATGCATCATAGATATAGTTTGTTTGTTCTATCCCATTATTATCTATGATCCCTAAAATATCTCCTTGATAGTTTTTGATATATGTATATTCATATCTATCAAGTTTTGTTTCATAAGTATACCCTATTACTTCTTCATTTTGATTGTATCTATAATATACTACACTTATATCATTATCTTTTGTTATTTCTTCAGCGATTATTTTGATACCATCTAAGAAATATTTTCTAGTTTCTATTAAAGTATTCGTTTCTTTATCATAAATATCTTTTTGATATCTTATTCCTTCACTATTATACTTATATTCAATTCTTGTTTCTTCATTTATATAAGTTATTAAGTTTCTGTAATCATAGGTATATTCTTCAATTATTACATCATTCTTCTTGACTATTGTAAGATTAGAGTTTGTTGAATCATATACATAGTTATATGTATTAATTAATACTCCATTAACAGATTCTTTTTCTATTTTTGTTATTAGTAAATCTTTATAAACATTATCATAGATGTATTCTTCATATCCTGGTAATTCCAAATATTCATTTGAATGAATATTTCTTGTTACTTTTTGAATGTTTCCATATCCATCATATACATATTGTACATCTAATATTTGAATATTATTTTCAAATACTTTATGTATTGATAATTGATTTTTTGAATCGTATGTATATTCTTCGGTTATTGTTTTTTCTAATTCATCATCTGAATTATAATATTTTGTGATAACACTTGCCAAATTACCTTTTAAAGTATAGGTATAATGATATTCTACTTTCTTGTCACTATAACAATATGCTATTGATGTAATATTGTAATTATCATAGTTAATAGTTTTTCTTAAAAACTCTTCTTCATCTATTGTATAAATAATTACATCTGATATTTTGATTCCATCATCGTTTACTATTTCATCATAGCTTACCTTTAAATTATCATATTCTTCAAACAATTCTTCTTCGTTATTATTATAATTTATTTGAAACTCATTGTCAAAAACTTTAATAATTTCGCTATCTTCATTATATGTTATCTTGTTACCATTTGAATCAGTTTTTAGAGCTAATTCTCCACTATAAGTATAGGTATAGTAATATTTATAATTTCCTGTTGATGTTTCCACAATATTACCAAGCATATCATATTTATAAGTATACTTTGTAACATTATTATGTTTAATTTCAATTACTTGTAAGTCGTCATTATACACATATTTAACTGTTAAATTATTATTATAAATATATTCATCCACATATGAAGATGGTATTCCATCAATTTCTAAATAGGTGATGAGAGCTAAATAAATGTTATCTCTACTAATACTTGTAATATTACCTACTACATCGTATGTAAATGTATAGGTTGTCCCATTTTTAATTATTTGTATTATGCGTCCAAATAAATCATATTCATAAGTTACAAGAGATGTTTCTTCATCACTTATTATTTGTTTTAATTCTAATAAGTAATCAAATTCCCCATAATTATATTCTGTTTTATTACCTAACGCATCAGTTATTGAATTAATTGTTGAGGAAACAGTATCATAAGTATATTCTATAGTTCCTCCAAAGTTATTTTCTTCTTTTACTAGATATTGATTGTTATATCCATAATCTTTTCTGTCTAAAATTATTTTTCTTAAACGCGAATTTATTGAGGAAATATAACTATTTTTGTTTGAAATATTTGTAAATAATAAATCAAGATTTTCAATACCTGTTATTGTATCTAAACTATCGTATATACTTTCGGCATATATAATTAGTGATGCTGTTTCTTCTTTAATGTAATCTTCGGTATTCAAATCTTCAAAAATATTTGTGGTAGGCAATAGGGTAATCAAATAATTTAATTCAATTTTTCTACTTTCTTCAAGCTTTTCTTCTAGTTTACTCTTATTTGTTAATCCTTCTTTTTCAGCCTCACTTAAATTACTGTAATCTTGGCTTGCTTCATATACTTTTTCAATATCTTCAAGCGTGATATCATTTGGTAATTCATCTATTTGTTTTTCAACTAAATAGATGTTTTTTTCTTTAACATAATTATTATATAATGTTATATTTGATGAAGTTAATAATTCTTTTGTTTCATCTGTTAGGTTATTATAAAATGACTCTAATTTAACTATATTTTCTACTACTTCATCTATTAATGGTTCTTCTATTTTTGAAAGTAAATCATTAAAATATAGTACATTTACTTGATTATATGCATTTACTAATGTATCACTATTTGTTACTAAACTCTTTTCTGCCTCACTAAGACTAACATATAAACCATTTAAGTTTTTTATTTCTTCGTATGCTGCTAAAGTAATATCTGTAGATAATTCATCAATTTGATTAATAATTGAAGTTACCATTGATGATGTTTTAGTTAAACTTACCATATCAACAAACATTACTTCATCGATAGATCCTTCACTCGCGTTTGGTTTAAACTTTATTGTTATACTATCATATGCTTTAGTTGCGTATATACTTCCGTTAACAAATTCACCCTCAAAGTTTTCTTCAAAACTATCGTATGTGCTACTACTAATATAATATTTATTTTGCGTATTATCTGAATTATTAATCTCGATGATAATTTCTAAGTAAGTATCTTTTACTTGATCAACTAAATAACTATATGCCTTTACATACATTGATAAATCAATGCGGTCACCTTTTAATCCACTAGTATTGATTGTTTGAGATACGTAGTCATTATAAAAGGCAACTAAATAATTATTCCCAAGTAGTTTATTTGCCTCTTCATACTCAACTACTTCATATTGCCCATTCCAAGATGTAAGTCCATTTTCAAATGAGGAATTTTCAATTAAATTTTCTTTAATATTTTCTCTTTTTGTTGAAAGCATACAGTAGTCAAAATATACTTCACCAATAGCATCACTTGTTAAACTAATTGTTACATCACTTCTATTTGTTACTTCAAATTCAACGAAATATTTTTCGTACTCTTCTGTTTGTTTAACTCCCTTAGAACAAGTTATTATTTCTACTTCATTTCCACATACTTCAATATATGCTTCACCATTTGTGTTTTCATTCAAAATGTTGCTTGAAACAATATATTTTCCTACTGGTAAATTAACACTTTGATAGTATTTTAATTCTCCTGTTGTTGAACGATTAATTTTTACCTTGTTTTGACCAATAGTAATATCACTTGCTTCAATTGTTATATTTCCTACACCTTCTAAAGCTGTGCTTTGCCAAAAACTATTTGTTAGGTATGCGGGATCGGATAAATAGTTATAACTATTATTGTTTATTATTTCATAATCAACTAAATTGTTTTGATTATTAAAAGTGTTTTCATATTTATAAATACTTATATTACCTAAAGAGTCATAAGTTTTTATTACATTACCATAAATATCAAAGTAATAGTTAATGGATGTATCTTTTTCTTCTACCTTAGCTTTATTAGCTCCATAATATATATTTGCATCTAGTTTTAAGGCACCATTATTCGGATTATATGTTTCAACTTTGCATACCATATCATCTCTATATGTAAATTTCTTTCCCATTGAATATTCACTTGGATCATCTACTGCTTCTTTAAAATATACTTTTGTTAATTTATAATCACTATATTCAAGGTTATATAATACTTCACATTGTACCGTATCTTTTCGGTCATCTTGTTTCCATATCATTTTTAAATAATCACCATTATAATGACATTGAACATGTTTTACACCAGATGAAGATATAGATAAACCATTTGGACTTGAATATGATTTCATACTATATCTTATAGTTGTTAATTTATTGTGAGTCGTACTATAACTAAATTTAGCTACATTTCCAGCCCCATCAATTATTTTATCTATTACCACATTACCATCAACAATAAGGTGTTTTATATCAAGGGTCCCTGTATATTTATCGGTTGTTTCAATTTTAGTTAAGTATAATTTATTAGGAGCCTCCTCATCTACTACTTCATATACTTTTATAACCCCATTTTCACGTCTTATATAACGTACCTCATCATTTGCTGTTTCATTCGTAATAATATCATTATTATTATTTACACTTATGAAACTGCCCTCATCATGCCAAAATACTGTTTTTTCTTCCCAAGCATTTTTTAAATAAATGACATAATCAGTTGAAATATCAATTGTTTCCAAATAATTAATACTCCATCCTCTTCCATATCCATAATTTAATGTTCTATCACTTGAATAAGCAAATTCTATATTAAATGGGTTATTCTCATGTTCAAAAGTATATGGAGCGATACTATATGATAGTTCTCCATTAATTAAATTAACTTTCCCACTACCACTTAGATCATTATTTATTTCATAATAGGTTGTATTTATTCCATCATACTCACTTACATTAGTTATCCTCATGAAAGGACTTGCTGAAAAAGCTCCTCCACTAGATATTTCTACTTCTCCTTCTCCATAGGGGATAAATACAAGTATTGCTTCTTCACTTGATAAGAAAACATCATTATATGAAACTGCACATGTAGATGATATATAACTACTATTACCTATATAATTTTTATCACTTATTGGAAATGATGCGCCAGTTAAACTATCAAAATCATATCCATCACCTAAACGATATACGCTATATCCACCAGTTCCTGTTCCACTATTTGTAAATACAATTTCTGCCTCATCATATGATAAAGTGGTATTTCTTGTAAGTTCTAATATTCCATAGTAATCATCATTTAATGATGCTACATATAAATACTCACAAAATGGGATACTACTATCGTAATTATATAGATGTGTTTTTGCTCGTATAGTTATATTATTTTCACTTAATGTTTCAGTTTCTACTACTACATCAACAATTGGATCTATTGTTACTGGATAGTTTGAAGAAGATAAAAAATCGTTATTTGGCGTTATTGTAATTTTATATTCTAAATCACTCAACTTTACAACTTCAAATTCTATATCATAGGAAGTATTACCTGAATTATCAATCATAAATACTGGTAAAATTTCAAAAACATTTATATCATTATCTTTTAAATATATCAAATCATCACTTTGTTCTAAAGTTAAACCATTGGTATTTAAGATATATGAAAAACTAAAATCTTCTGTATATTCCTTTAAAATAATATTTTCTTTTAATTGTTGATTTAAAACATAATACTCTAAATCAATTTCTTCTTTTATATTCTCATATGTTATTTTTGAATATTGTCCTTCATTTAATTTACCAATATTTGATGTATTAATATCCAAGAATGAATATGATAATGTATAATCACCATACTTTAATTCAACTATTTCGCTATTTGTTAAACTATTAGGAAATATAACCTCATAGTTATTATTATAAACAGTTGTGGTATTATGTTCTTCTTTTATGTATGAAGTAATTTCTTGATACTTACTTCCATCATAGTAGTGAATATCTTTATCATAGTATACATATTCCAAAGTATAGTCTGGCATTAAGTATACCTTATAATTACTCCCTCTTAGATGTTCTAATTCTTGTTTTTCAACAGTTGTTTCATTTTCTTCTACATAACTAATACTTGGTGGTATTAAAATGTTAGTTGCTGATTTAACAATTGTTAAAACATTGGTACTTAGGAAAAATCCTAGTACTAACAACATAATAGTTGTTTTCTTTAAAATAATTTTAATTTTTTTCAACATATATCCTCCAACTTGCACGGGTGATCTTAAATTAAAAATCTCACCTAAAAAGAGGTGAGATTAATTAACAATTACTAAATTTATATACCCCTTACACCCTAATTATACAAATTATACATTTTATTGTCAAATTATTTAAGAAAAAATAGGTCTCAATTAGAGTCCTATTTTTACATATCAGCAAGTATCCACAAGTATTTACCTGTTGTATGTCCCCAAATTTCTTTGAATACCGCATTATTAACTGTTGGCCAATATGGAACATCTAAGTGTCCATAAGTTTTAAATCCAACAGGCAGAGCTCCTACAAGTTGTGGGGAGAATGCAACATATAAAGGATGATAATTATGTCCTTCTCCATACATTGTACTTGATGAAAAAGGATTTTTACCAAGAATCCAAGCAAGTTGGTCATAGGCAACTTGAAGTAATTCCTTTTTATTTAAAACTCTTCCAATCAAACTAACGGCTTTCGTTTTACTTAATAGAGTCGCATGATATCCTCTTCTTTGAATAGCAACTGGGAAAATTCTTAAATAAACATCTTCATTTAATTTAATTCCATGTTTAGCTTGTTCTTTTAAATCAATTAAAGCCTGTTCTTTTGATCCCCAATAGCTTGGAACCGTGAATCTTTCAATATTAATTTTATCAAGTGGATAAACATGAGCTGGAAGTAAATTATAAGGTTTTGTATAGTTTAAGCTATCTAAAGCATATTCAGCATATAACTCTAAACCTTTTTTCCAGTTTTTAGCCTCTTTATGATTTGGTAAAACTTCATAAGCTCTAGCTAAACCATGGATTGGATTTTGTTCATGCCCACGATGTTCATATGTTAAAATCTTTGAATGCTTAGGATCTTCGTAGAAGAAACCTTTCATTGGAATATCCCACTTCGGTGTATCTTGTTCTTGACAAGATAGTACAACCTTACCATATTTTTCAACATCATCAAGATACTTATTATCATTTGTTAATAAGTATAATTCCACCGCTGTTTTCATCGCAATTCCTGCTACTTGTGAATCAATATTTGGTCCCCAACGTAAAGTATAAATTCCTTCTTCATATCCTTTTACCCCAAATTTATAATCTTCAACAGCTGCTCTTTTACACCAATCACTAAAAATTGGTTCATCTTCAAATAATCTTGTTCCAACAGCTAAAGCACTTGCTGAAAGAAGATTTTCGAAAGGGCCGTTTTCAGCTTTGCTAACCTTTATTGACTCATTATCAGGAGCAAGCACATTATCGCGCCATACACTATAACTTACGGCTAAAGCTCGTTCACCATTTCCAAATCTTGTTCTAAGCAACCAAATAAGTCCAACTTTGGCTTCTTCTTTAAGGCGATTATATAAATCAATATTAGTATTTTCATATTTAAAAGCAAGTTCAGCAATTGCTTCAGCCATTTCCGCAGTACAAATTTCAAATTGTGATAAGTCTCCCGCATCATGCCATCCTCCAAAATTAGGAACAGTTCTTCCCTTACTATCAACTGTCTTACAATTTAAATGACAGTGAGAATGAACGCTAGGAACATCTTCTCCACAACGTAACATTCTTAAGAAATTCATACTTTTCCAAATTGATGAATCAAGGGGATTATTAGAGATTTCGAATAATTTTGTTGAAAGGTTTCCAATAACTATTTTATATAATCCTTCTTTTTTGATTTCGGTAAAATCTAAAATCAAATAAGTTCCCAAATTACTCTTTTCAACTTTAACCTCTTTTGTTAGCACTAAACTACCTTGTTCATCAAAAACTTTAAATTCTTTTTCTGTCATATTGCTGACAATGGCTGTTTTTTCATATTCTACATAATATCCACTATGACAATAAGCGATACGGTTATTTAACTCCCAAGTTAAATCATCATCTGCTTCTACTTTTTCAGCGAAGATATCACTAACATATACTTCTAATTCTGGTAACCCTTCTGGTGGGCATCCCATTAAGAATGGTTGAATAGTAAAGGTTTCAACCTCATCTCTTTTAATTTTATCTACTTCAAAAGTAACCATATTCCATTCGTTAGGATTAAGGGAAGGAGCATGAACAACCTCTTCACCTTTATTACCAAAAACAAAATGAAAATAGAAATTGACATGTCCTGTTGCTTTAGGGTAAACATTCAAAGTAATACGATTATAAGCATTAAGATTTAATTTATTTAAACTAATTTTAATAGTTGGAAAAGGTCGAGGACTTACATTTTCTACTTTAGTATCAGCTGTAAATTTTAAACTCATTTCGTTTTCATAAGTATATTCATCACTTAATTCTATTTTTGCTTGTCCATTTAAAATAACATTATCTAAAGAATTACTATGATACAAACAAATTTTGTCAAATACTTTTTTATTTTTCCATCTATTTCCTGCCTCATCATTCGGATTGATATTCATTGGAAGATGGGCATAATTACTTTTTTTTATTAAGTTTTCAAGATATGTTTTATTCATAAATATATCTTCTCCTTCTTTAGATTAAAGAAACAATGTTTCTATTAAAAGTATAACATAATAATTAATTTTTTAAAAGTAATTTATCGCTATTATTATATTAAATATGCTTGTAGAATTTTTAAAAATGTAACTCTACTTTATATTTCTTTATTAGTAGAGTTTAAAAATAAAAAGTAGGTTGCCAAAACTATTTTTTACGCATATAATTATATTAGGTATTAATGGAGGTAATTATGACAAAAGAAATGAGTATTAAAGTAAATGAAGCACCTAAAAGAACGCTTCTAGAAGAAATTGGTAACGCTATAACCCATGGAGTTGGTAGTTTACTATCAATTGCAGGACTTATCTTAATGTTAGTTAATTCAGATAATGCTTTGGAAAATATCTCAGCTTGTATTTATTTTGGCGGATTATTTATTCTTTTCACTATGAGTTGTTTATATCATGCATTCCCAAATAAATTAAGAGTTAAAAATCTATTTCGTAGATTCGATTATTCATCAATCTATTTACTTATTGGAGCAACCTATACCCCAATTCTTCTTTGTTATCTAGGAGGAACATATGGTTTAGTCTTTTGTATTATTCAGTGGTTAATAATTATAACTGGAATAACATTTGTCGCTATATTTGGTCCAGGAAGACTTAAATGGTTACACTTCCCGTTATATATTATATTAGGTTGGTGTGGAATACTCTTCATCCCTCAAATGTTTGTTAATGATTTTTGGTTTTTTGTGTTTATACTTGGTGGAGGAATTGTTTATTCTTTAGGAATTATTCCTTTCGCAATGAAGAAAAAAGCAGCTCATTTTATATGGCATTTCTTTGTTCTTTTTGGAGCTTTAATCCACTGGTTTGGAATATTCTTCTTTATATATATTTAAAAAGACCCCAAAGGGTCTTTTTTTCTATGCTGGATCAACTTTATTCCAATCTTCAATATAAACTTTTTTAATACTTTTTTCTTCTTTTCCCCAATAATCATAGAAGTCTTTACGCTTAATTTTACCATAAGCAACTTTGACATTTTCTAGTGATGTTAGGATTTTTGCGTCTTCTTTTTCACTATCATACCAACCTAAGAATTCGTATCCCGCAACTCTAATCTTTGGTAAACCTTCCGTTGGCACTTCGCTTAAGAAAACTCCTGGAATATGTTCTAAAACATATTTAATACGATAACTATGCCACCAATAAACTGTTTCTGCGGTAAAGTAGAATAATTTAGATGTATCAACTAAAGATGCCCATCCTGATACATAAAAGTCATCCGCATAATTATATGGATCCATTACAGTACATCCTTCATCATTTCGCCACCAAGCAAAGAAAGTGATTAAGAAATCAATAAAGTCTGTGAATAAACCATTTTTATGACAGTACCCAATAAACACTGTATCTGGTTGTTTATCTAAAGAACCATTCATCATATCTTCCACAAAATATTTATGGAACGCAAATCCCATTGAATAACAATTTTCTCTTCCACCTGCGTAATAATCCGCATAAGCATAAAAGTCTTCAACACTATGAATATTATGAGCTAATAAATCTTTTTTACCATCTTCAGTTTGGTTAATAAAATCATAAAACGCTCCATAAAAAGCTTCAAATAAAGCTTTTTTACTACTCCATAAGTCTTTATTTAATTCATGATCAACAATAACATATTGTGTCTTATTCATTATTTTGTCCTCCAATAACTATGAAAATAATTACTTCATTTATATTATTATACCACAATAATTTTAATTTACGACAAAAAACACTAATTTGTTAATTATCCATTACTTATTTTGATTTTGTCTCTTCAACATTTTTTGCCAATTGTATAAACCATATAAATCATTAAATAAGAACATAACAAAGCATAATACCATTGGAAAATAAGTAATATTAATAAAAGTAGCGTAAAGCCAAAGAATAATTAATACAATATCATTAGCCGAATATCCTAAAGCATAATAGGGACTTCTTAGATATGTCAAATATCCCGCTATAAAACTAGTCGTAATCGAAATAGTACTAATAATTAAATTCTCCGTATTTAAATATTTTAAGATAAAATAAAAAATTGCTGTTATTATTATTGATAGAATAAACATAATTATTATTTGTTTAATGGTAACTTTGGCCACTTTTACCTCATTTTCTTGATATGGATTTTTAACCCAAGAAATAATAGATAAAATTGCTGTTGGCGTTGTCATAAACATATAAGTTATCATTTCACCATAATATCCAAAAGCAATAGAAATTATACCGTAAAGAATTGAAAATATGACTATCAGAAACTGTCCTATTACATTCCCTTTAGAAATAAAAATTAACGCTGTTACCCCTATCAGTGAACCAATAATATTTAATATACTAATGTCCCCCATAAAAAAAGATAAACCAATAACAAGTAAAGATGCAATCCATAATGACCATTCTAATTTTGTCAAACTTTGTAGTGAACGTTTAATATTCATAATCCCTCCAAAAAAAATAAGCATCCGTTTTACACATCTTCTAAGACCTAACGATGTGTTACGAATACTTCGTTTATTACCCGGTGGCAAATATATTAAGTTACTAACATTATATAATTATTTTAAATTTTTGTCAAATATTTAATAACCCTTAACAAGGTTTTTACATATACTAAAATAGGTGATGTTATGGTTATAATTGATGCAGGCCACGGAGGATTTGATCCAGGTGGTGGCAGCAATATATATTTCAAAGAAAAAGATTTAACTTTAAAAATAAGCAATTATATGAAAAAAAGATTTGAGGAATTAGGTATTCCTTCAACAATGGTTAGAGATTCTGATATTACTTTAGATCCAAGTTCGAGAATTAATAAAATTGCTGAACTAGGTGCTGGACCAAACGATATTTTAATTTCTAATCACGTTAACAATGGCGGTTCCGGAGGGGGCGAGGTAATTTATTCTATTAGAGGAAATAATACTTTACCACAAATGATTGCCAACAATTTATCAGTTGAGGGAGTTCCAATTAGAAATGTCTATACTAGAACTGGAGCAAGTGGAAATGATTATTACTTTATTCTACGTCAAACCGCTCCTAATAATGCGATGATCGTTGAATATGGCTTCGCAGATAACGCTGATGATACTTATCGTTTAATTTATAATTGGCCAAATCTAGCTGAAGCAGTTGTCAAAGCTGTTAGTGATTATTTAGGGGTAAACTATTCTAATCCTAATACAATTACCTATATTGTTAAACCAAATGATAGTTTATACGAAATAGCTAAAAAGTATAATACAACTATTTCTAAAATTAAAGAGTTAAATAATTTAACAACCGATACAATTTATCCCGGTGCTATTCTTCAAATAAATTAATAATTAACTTAGTTTTGTCATATTCTTTTATGAGTATGAAAAAATTAAGTCTTTTTTTTATTTTAATCTTCTATTTAGTTTTCACTATTTCCTTTCCTTATATTATAAGAGATAATCTAATTAACACTTGCATTTTATTCGTAACTACTGTTATGCCTAGTATTCTTCCTATGTATTTAATTAGTAGTTTCTTATCTAATACTAATTTTATTAGTCGAACCCTTTATCCTTTATTTAAAAGAATTATGCATTTTGAAAATAGTTCTTCTTTTTCAATATATCTTTTAAGTATCCTAGTAGGTAATCCTACTTCAACCATTTTAATAAATCAAGCAATTGAAAAAAATAATATCAGTATTAAAGAAGCAAAAAGGTTATCTAATTTTACTTTTTTTATGAATCCTTTATTTATCATAAATACCTGCCAAAATTATAGTTTTTTGATAATTGCTGGTAGTATTATATCTTCAATAGTTATTGGTTATTTTTTAAAAAATAAGGATTCCAGTGATGAAAACAAAAACAATTCCACTTCTTTTTTTGAAATAATAAACCATGCCCCTTCTATGCTACTAAATATACTAATAATGATGTTAGTTATTAGTTTATTAAAAAGTCCCACGCAAGTTTTCTTTTTTCCCTGGCAAATAGGATTCTTATGGGATTTACTTGAAGTATCATTAGGAGTAACCAATGTAGTAAACTATCAAATATCTGATTTATTGAAATTAGTTCTTTTAACTATTTTAATTAATAGTAATGGTTTATGTATTATTTTACAAATAAAATCAATTTCTAAATTTTTATCTTTTAAAGATTTAATAAATAAAAAAATTGTTGTGATTTTAATCACAACAATCATTACCCTATTTCTTTATTTTGTTTTCTACCGCTAAACGAACTACTTCAGGAACAAATGATGAATAGTCTCCCCCAAATTTAGCAATTTCCTTAACACTACTTGAAGATAAGAATGAATATTCATGTGAACTCATAATAAACACTGTTTCAATTTCATCGTTCAAACACTTATTCATAGTTGCCATTTGAAGTTCATATTCAAAATCACTGACCATTCTAAGTCCTCTAAGCATTGCTGTTGCGTCAACAGATTTGGCGAAATCAACCGTTAAAAGATCAGTGGTTGTTACTTCAACAAATTCTTCATCAGCTAATACTTCTTTTAATAAATTTAATCTTTCTTCTAAAGAAAATAATGGTTGTTTATTAGTATTATTAGGAATTACTACATATAGTTTATCAAATAAGTTTTTACTTCTTTTAATAATATCAATATGCCCATTTGTAATTGGATCAAATGTTCCGGGATATACACCAATTTTCATATTTACTCCTTTTCTAAGATTAATACTTCACTACTTGAATAGCGTCGACATAATCTTACTCTAAATCCTTCATAGTTTTTATTAACAACATCTTCTTTTGGATATTCTGCCATAATGTAACCATCTTCTTTTAACATATCGTGTTCAATAATAAATTCAATTAATTCATCAATCACTTTCATTCTAAAAGGTGGATCTAAGAAAATAACATCAAACTTTATATGAGTTAGTTTTTTTAAAATTTGTTCGTAACTTCCGTGATAAATCACAAGTTCAGAACCAACCTTCAAAGCATCGCGATTTTTCTTAATAATTTCAATAGCTTCAATATTATTATCAATAATGTATGCTTTACTTGCGCCACGACTTAATGATTCAAGTGATAAAGCTCCACTTCCTCCAAAAACATCTAATACCACTTGACCATTTAAATAACCACCAATACTACTAAAAATAGCTTCTTTAGTCTGATCTAATGTTGGACGAGTCTTCAATCCTTCTAATGTATATAATTTTCTACCTCGGTATATTCCTGCAATAATTCTCATAAATTTACCCTCTTCTTATATATTATACCAAATTATTAAACTTTACGCAAAACCTTTGATAGAAAAGAGAAACGAATAAATCGTTTCTCTTAAACTTCACTAACCATTTTATTTTCTAATTCTTGCATAAACTGATTACGGTATAGTTCAAAATAATAACCTTTTTGTTTTAGTAATTCTTTGTGGGTTCCCATTTCAATAATTTTACCTTTTTGTAAAACAATGATTTTATCTGCTTTTACAATTGTTGACAAACGATGAGCAACTACTAAACTAGTTCTATCTTTTAAAACTGTTTCAATTGCTCCTAAGATTACTTTTTCATTTTCTGTATCAATTGATGAAGTTGCTTCATCTAGTACTAAAATAGACGGATTATCAACAACTGCTCTCGCAAAGGAAATTAATTGTTTTTCTCCAAGTGAAAGTTTATTACCACCTTCACCCACTAAAGTATCGTAACCTTTTTCAAGTTTTGAGATAAATTCATGGGCATTAGCAAGCTTCGCCGCTTCAATTATTTCTTCATCAGTTGCGTCAAACTTACCATAGGCAATATTTTCTCTAATTGTTCCTGAGAATAATTGTGGAGTTTGAAGAACATATCCTAAATTATCATGAAGCCATGAAATAGAACGATCTTTATAGTTTTTACCATCAATTAAAATTTCCCCTTCAGTTGGTTCATAAAATCTAGAAATTAAGTTAACAATTGTACTTTTACCTGATCCGGTTTCTCCAACAAAAGCAACCATTTCTCCAGCTTTGATTTCTAAGTTAAAATCTTTTAAAACATAGTTTTCGGTATTTTTATATTTAAAAGAAACATTATTAAAAGTAATTGAACCTTTTATTTTTTCCCAGTTTTCTTTCTTCTTATTAAAAATAGTTCCATATTTTTTTTCAACATCTTCTCTATCAACAATATCTGATGGAGTAGCAATTAATGAAAGTACTCTTTCAGCTGAAGCTTGAGCTTGTTGGAAATCAGATAATACTCTTGCTATTTGCATAATCGGGTCAAAGAATTTAATTGCGTAATCGATAAATAAATATAGTGTCGCAACCGTAAAGATTCCACGACCTGCATCACCTATTACAAAATTGCTTCCGATACCACTAACAAAAGCCACTCCTACATAACCAATGAATAAAATAGTTGGCCAGAATAACCCCGAAATTAATGAAGCACGAATTGAACGACGATAGTGCTTACGATTAAGCTTGTTAAATTCACTAGCATTATCATGTTCTAATACTAATGTTTTTGTAGTATTAGCTCCCATAAATCCTTCATTATAAGCAGCTGTAATACTAGAGTTAATTTTTCTTACTTTTCTATATTGTTTTAGAATTTGTTTTCTAAAGAACATTGATAGAAAGAAGAAAATTGGAATTAAAGCAATTAAGATTAAAGCTAAGCGCCAGTCAATAACAATAGCAGCTACTAAAATCCCAATCATTAACATAAAGCCCCATAAGAAATCAACAAGTCCCCAAGAAATAATAGAGGCTAGTTTTCTGGCATCTGATGTCATTCTCGCCATAATCCATCCTGATTGAGTTGTATCATAATATGAGAATGATAATTCTTGTAAATGACGGAATGCTTCAATTCTAATATCATAGGTTGTTTGTTCTTCAACAACTGCAGCAGCTCTGATAAAAGCCCAAACGCTTATACCCATTCCAAGTGCAATTAAAGCATATAAACCATAGAATAAGTAACGATTAGAAAAATCAGGATTTTGTCCAAAGAAGGTTTCTAAAGCATACTTATTTAGAAGAGGATAACCAATATCAATACATGTCATCGCCGTAACTGCAATTAACATTCTGATTAAGGCTTTTTTACTTTTGAAGATTACTTTAAATAATTTTTTCCAAGTACCTAAATTTATCTTCTCATTCTCTAGTTCTTCATATTCTTCTTCCATCATTATGCTTCACCTCCCTCATTTAGAACTTTCATAAATTCTTTTTCTAATTCTCCTTGAATATCCCAAAGTTTCTTGTAAAGACCTGGAACTTCTGCAAGATCTTCATGGGTACCATCTTGAGTGATTACTCCGTCTTCTAAAACGATAATTCGGTCAGCTTGTTTAGCAGTAGTGATACGGTGAGTAATAATAATCATCGTACTATTTTCATCGCGTTCTTTTAATGCTTTACGAATCATTAAATCGGTTTCAGTATCTAGAGCGCTTAAAGAATCATCAAAGATTAAAATTGGTTTTTCTTTTAAAAGCATTCTGGCAATCGCAACACGTTGTTTTTGTCCACCAGATAATGTTGCTCCTTTTTCCCCAACAATGGTATCATACCCGTTATCAAAACCTTTGATATCTTTTTCAATAGCCGCAAGTCTTGCTACTTCATAAACTCTATCTTCGGAAATATTCTTATCAGTGATTGCGATATTACCGTAAACACTCTTTGAATATAAGAATGGATCTTGTAAGATTAAACCAACACTACTTCTTAGATATTGTTTATCAATATTTTTTAATTTTACATCATCTAAATAAACATTACCTTCTTGATATTCATTAAGTCTTGTTAAGATTTTCGCAATTGTACTTTTTCCACATCCAGTTTTACCCACAATCGCAATTGTTTCGCCAGCTTTAACTTTAAAGTTAACTCCTTTTAATAAATAATTATCAGTATCGTCAAACTTAAACCATACATTTTCAAAAGTAATTGCTCCACTAATTGATGGTGTTTCATTACCGTTAACTTCATATTCACTTGGGATAGTTAAAATTTCATTAATACGTCCAGCACTAACTAAACATTTCCCAGCTTCCCCAATCATTCTTCCTAAACTACGAACAGGCCAAATATAAGTTCCAACTAATGTCATTAAGGCTGTTACATCAGCTAAACTAATTGATCCTGGATTTTTTAAAATAATGTTAATCGCAACAATCATCGTTAACATATATTGAGCCATAGTCGTAAAATCACTAAAGCCCCAAAATAATGATGATGTCTTGTTTAATTTTAAATTTAATTTTGAATATTCTTTACTTGCTTCAGTAAATCTATCAAGTTCATATAATTCATTCGCGAAAGCTTTGACAACTCTGACATTAGATAAGTTCTCCTGCATGATTGTCATTAATCCCGCTTCTTTCTTTTCAATGATTTCATAACGTTTTTCAATATATACACAGAATATTAATGAACTAATAAAAGATACAGGTATAATTATCATTGATACAAGGGTTAAACTATTATTAATCTTGCTCATTTGATATACCGCAGAAATTAGAATTGAAAAAACACTAACTACTTCTGGCATATAACTAATTATAAATGTTTGAACTAAATCAATATCTGATGTACAACGTTGAATTAAATCTCCGGTATCAGCTCCATTATGATAAGTGTATGATAATGTTTGAATATGTTCATATAAATCTTTTCTAATTTTGTAAGTTATTTTTTGACCAAAGAATGAACGATATATGCTGACTAAGAATTTAAAAACACAACGGAAAAATTGATAAATCGCTAAAGCTATTGCCGCATTTAAAACAATTTTAACTGGTGTAGCTCCGCTTGCGAAAAAATCCGTTAAGAACGCTGGCAAGTTGGCTTTACCAGGCCCCATATTCTCTAGCGTTGATATAATATATTGAATAAATAATGGTACATATGTATAACTTGTTGAATCAATCATTGAGAATAATAAGATTAAAGCTAATAATGGTAAATATAATATAACTAATTTACCTAAGTACTTAAGTCCTAATTTTGATGTACTCATCTTTATGTTCCTCCTAATTTTTGACAAAATAAAAAACTCTATTTCAACAAACCCATCATTGATAGACCTGTTAAAATAGAGTACCTTCTGAAAGTGTAGAAAAAGATACTGGTATTACATTCGTAATATAAATAACAGGTATGACTAATTTGTTAAATACTAAATTGCTCATTTCTTTTTCCTCCTTTCTTTTAAACTACAGCGTTAATTATAGCACTCTTTAAAACTATTAACAAATAATATGCTCAAAAAAATACCAAGAAATCTTGGTATTAGTCATTTTTCGTTAAATCTCCGATTCGTCCTTCTGTTATTTTAATTAAATCAGAAACATTAATTTTAACCTGTACTCCAACTCGACCGGCACTAACATAAATTTCCTTATATTGTTTAATTGTTTTATCAAAGTAAGTTGTAAACTTTTTCTTCATTCCAATTGGGCTACAACCACCATGAATATAACCAGTTAGTGGTTCTAATTCTTTTTGTTTAATCATATCAATGCTCTTTTTCCCAACAATTTTCGCAACCCCTTTTAAGTCTAGGGTTTCACATACTGGAATTACAAAAACAAAGTAATGATTAGCTGAATCCGTTGTTACAAGTGTTTTATATACTTGATGTGGATTTTCATTTAATGCCTCAGCAACAAGCATTCCATCAGTAGTTGCAGGATCATATTCAAAAAATTCATATTTAATTTTCTTTTGTTCTAATATTTTCATAACATTTGTTTTAGTCATAATATATACCTCTAAAATATATTTTGATAAAAACTGCTGATATTTTTTATCAGCAGTTTTATTACTATTCAATTTCTAAATTTTTAATACGATTAATTGCTTCTTCAAAAGTAATTTCTTCTTTTTCTAAAGTCGCGCGATTCTTGAATTCACAAATTCCTTCAGATGCACGTTTACCAACAATAATCATATAAGGAATACCAATTAATTCCCAGTCTTTGAATTTAAATCCTGGTTTAGCATCACGATCATCTAAAACTACTTCCGCATGAGCTGCACGTAATTCATTATAAATCATATCTGCTTTTTCTTTCATTGTTTCATCATTATAGTTAATTGGTACAATAACTGCATGGTATGGTGCCACATTTAATGGCCATTTAATTCCATAATCATCATGATATTGTTCAATAATACTTGACATTGTTCTAGTAACCCCAATACCATAACATCCCATAACCATTGGCACATTTTGTCCACTATCATTTTGATAAGTACAGTTCATTGGAGCAGAATATTTAGTTCCAAGTTTGAAGATTTGTCCTACTTCAATACCGCGTTCCATCGCAAGTGGTGCACCACATACAGGACAAACATCACCAGCAACAGTAGCACGAAGTTGTAAAACAGTTCCTTCAAAATCACGACCATAATTTACATTCATAAGATGAGCATCTTTTTTATTAGCTCCAACCACAATGTTTTTCATTGATGCTACTTCGCTATCTACTAATGTTTTAACAGTTAATCCGACAGGACCAACAAATCCTTCAACACTACCAATACTTAAAATTTCATCATAAGTTGCAAGTCTTAATTCGTGTTCCGCAATACCTAAAGCATTTACAACTTTAATTTCATTGACATTACGATCTCCACGAACCATAACTAATACTAATTGGTTGTTAAACATATCTACATAAACCATTGATTTAACAACGTCTTTTTCATCAACCTTTAAGAAACTACTAACTTCTTCAATTGTTTTCATCTTAGGAGTTTCTACTTCTTTAACTTCTAACATTGCCTCATCTGTTTTATATAAGTTATCTTTAGATTCAGCTTTTTCTTGGTCAGCAGCATAACCACATTTATCACAATAAATAATGTCACTTTCTCCAACATCAGAAATTGCCATAAATTGGTGTGATCCGCTTCCTCCGATTGCCCCAGTATCAGCTAAAACAATCTTATAATTTAAGTGGAAACGATCAAAGATACGTTTATATGCATCATGCATATTTTTATATGATACATCAAGTCCTGCTTCATCTAAGTCAAATGAATAAGCATCTTTCATAATGAATTCACGACCTCTCATTAAACCAAAACGAGGACGAAGCTCATCACGATATTTAGTTTGAATTTGATAAATATTAATTGGTAAATTCTTTCTTGATTTTACTTCTGTTCTAACCAAATCAGTAAAGATTTCTTCATGAGTTGGACCTAAACAAAATTCGCGTTCATGACGATCTTTGAAACGCATTAATTCAGGACCATATTTTTGCCAACGCCCTGATTCTTCCCATAATTCTTTTGGTTGAACAGCTGATGATAAAATTTCTAACGCTCCAGCGTTTTCCATTTCTTCACGAATGATATTTTCAATTTTATGAAGAGTACGAAGACCAAGCGGTAAATAATTATATACCCCCGCAACAAGTTTTCTAATCATCCCTGCTCTTAATAATAAAATGTGGCTTGAGATAATCGCTTCATTTGGTGCTTCTTTTAGTGTCGCAATTAACATTTTACTTGCTTTCATAATTTTCTCTCCTATAGTTGTTATATTTTAAATCCGTCTTATTATACCATATATTAGTAAATATTTCAAACAAAAAGTGATAAAAGAAGGACATTCGTCCTTCTTTTAAATTCAAATTATGCAAGTTTACTTCTTAAATATTCTTCCATCAATTCATCGGTAATTAATTGTAACTCTTCTTCAACATTTTCACCTGTTTTTAAAGCTTCAATTAAAGAATCATAAGAACAATTATTTTTTGGTCCATAATACCCTTTAATCATATCAATACAATCATTTGTTTTAGCAAGCATTATTTCATCAGGGGAAGATATATGAGACACAAAATTAGAATGATAACTACTAGCTAAAATATTTTCCAATATATCTCCATAATAAAGAGTTGATGAGAATAATACAAAACCATCTCTTCTTGTTCCCTCAAGCATTTGTTGTAAATCAGTAATCATATCTCCCCCATCAAGTCTTGGAGAAAGCCCTAATTTTACTTGATAGTTTTCAATTAAATAGCTAGCATCTTCAATCATTTCATTAAGATTGTAATTACTAACTGTATACATCATAATCTCAATTTCATCAACAATTCCTAATTCTAACCATTTTTTATAATCTTGTAAATATCCACTTTTAGCTTTTTCATACATATTGAATACTGCTGCGGTAATTAAAAGATTTGGATTAATTTTTCTCATTTCATTTGAACATTCTGTAATAAAATTAACTAATTCTTGTTCTTTAAAACTCAACCATTTTGTTCTTACATCAAGTGATGTTTTAATTAATTCTTTTAAATCTCCACTTAAACCATATTGTTTCATGAATTTATTCATACTATATTCCGTATATCCATGATCAGTAATTGTTACATTATTAGGTATTTCTTCGACATCTAAATACTTATATAAAGTGGAATTTGGATATCGAATAATATCATATTCAACTTTATCAAAATCGTATTTTGTTACTAATTCTTTATACCAAGTTAATAAAAATTCTTGAACCTCATCACTACATATATCATAGTAGTATACTTGTCCCATTGATTTTTCCCCTTGATAATTAATTTGATAGTAATCATCACTTGGGTTTTTCATTGTATCAATATTTTCAAGGAATGTTTGAGTAAATGCTGAAACGGAGATATCTAGTTTGTGAGCTTCTTCAATAAAACACTTTAGATAGTCTTTGCCATATTCCCCATAATCATAATTATCTAAGACACTTGATGTTAAGAAAACACTGTTATCAAATAAACAATACCCCTTATAAAAGGTATGAATAATTACTTCATTAATTCCCATTTTTTTGAAAGTTGTAAGAGTGTCTCTAATTCCTTCAAGCGATGTGTCATCATAAATATCAATTTTATTAAATGGATAATACCAAATACCTCTAGTTTGTCCTGCCTCATACTCAAGTAATTGTCCGTACGCAACAGCGACATATTCTTCTAACTTACTAATCGACTGCATAATTTTAATATATTTAAATAATGATAAATTTTCTTTATTAATTTTATCTAACTCTAAATCAATTAACTTAATAATTTCATTTAAATATTCGTAATCATGAGGAATATTTTTTTCTAATTCCGTATTTATTTCATTAACTAATTCATTACGTAAATTAACATATTTATTACAATATGATCTAATATTATCTCGATATATATATACTTTCCCATCAACAATTTCTATTTTATCATTAATCTCAACATTTAAATAAAGGAAATCAGCTGTTGAGGTATGACCACTTAAAATGAATCCATCAGGAGCTAAATCTACTAAAGTATTTTTATCTACTACTATTCCATTCTTATCAACAGATACTTCATATCCGTATGGATTTCTTTGTCGATAATGTTCAGCATCATAATAAACTAAAGTATCACTATTTCTAAAACCACCAATGTATAGCTTTTTTTCATATGTTGTTAATAATTCATAAACACTATCTTCATTTGGCACAATATATTCATCATAGTTCTTATCTACATAAGAATATTGATGGATATGATCATATATATCTTCATCTTCAATATTATCAAAACTTGCAAGAAGAATTTTTTCCAAATCAGGATCATAGCGATTATAATACGAATCCAAATGTGGAATTAATTCATTAAGTTTATTTATTCCATCATTATAGATATATATATCATCAATGGTTTGATAATAATCTAAAACATCGTAGAATTTAACAAAGACTTCATTCTTTAAAGATATTTCTTTATCTTTATATATATAAACACGATTATTGTAATATAATACAAAATCACCAATTTCTAAATCCTTAATTTCATTAACTCTCGTTCCATGAGCAGATAAAACCATTCCCCCATTTGGTAAACTAACATTAGTATTAATTTCAACAATTCGTCCATATTGGTCAACCGCTGCTTCATATCCATAAATATTAGTTTTTACAAAATGAGCCTCATCATAAACAATGAACATGTTTGTCTTACGACTTACTCCTTTTTCTACATCATCATAAACTTTTACATAATCATTAAAATCAATCTTTTTTGTTGTTTGATTAAAATAATCTAGGTGATCGATTAAAGTTATTTTATCTTTTTTAACTACCTCTATATTAAACGAAGTGCTAAATTCTTGATAATTAATCGTAATTTTATTATTACCTAATTTTAATTCATCATATGATATTTCAAAATCTTCAATAACCTTTGAACTATTATTTATATAAACAACCCTTACCACTAAACCCGTTAGATCAAGTTCATCTTCTATATACTGTGTTGTTTTAATAGGGGCTTGTTCAATAATTATTTTGCTTATTTCGTAATTTGCATATTCATCATATAACGGATACTCATCCCCAAACATAATATGATATAACAAGTATGTGACATCTTTCACATTTTTTAAATTATCCCCATTATAATCAGTATTTTGATTTACAGGATAATCATCATTATCAAACATTAAATTATATAATAAATAGTTAACATCACTAATATTAACCACGCAATCACTATTTACATCACCAACTAAATATTCACCAGTATTAATTGATGCTTCCACCTTAAAAAAGCTACATTCTATAAAGAATATACTAACTATGAAAATGAAACCTATAATAGCTTTTTTCATAACATCACCTTTTTCACCTATATTATATCATAAATAACTAGGTATTGGCAATATGAAAATTAAAAAGAAGGACGAAAAGTCCTTCTTTACTACTTAAGTAACATTTTAGTTTCTTGGAAAATATCTTTTGCTTCTTCGATTTTATTACTATTACCAATAACACAAATATTATTTTGTGAAAGAATAGCTTCAATATATGGTAATACGTTTTTCATATCTTCACAAGTTGCGTTAATAATTTGTGCTTTTTCACGTTTAAAGTCTTCTTCACTTGTTCCCTTTAAATATGCAACTAAAGATCTTGCTCCTTTATTAGCTGGTGATTTAGGGAAATCATATGATCCAACAGCACCAATAATATATTTAGTCATTTCTTCATCGGTTGCTTCAAAATCTTTAATATAGTTTACTACATCATGATAAACATCTAAAGTTTTTGTTAAATTAGGGTCACGATATGATACAAAGTAACTTTCACCTGTTTCGTTAAAGCCACACATACATCCATAAGCACCACCTAATACACGAACCTTAGTCCATAAGTAATCAGTTGATACCGCATTTTGGAATACTTGAAGAGCTCCAGTATATGGTAAACCAGCCTTTTTATAGTTACCTGTTAAAGCTACATATTGAACATCATATGGGGCTTTAAATCCTTCGTTTAATTTAGCAGGTTTAAATTCAAATGGCACTTTTTCATCAGCTTCATCTTTTAAACCATCAATAAACTTAGGTAATGATTCATTTAATTTTTCAAATCCATCGCTTGTTCCGGTAAAACTTACAAGTAAATTTTCTTTTGTGAAAATTAAACTTGCCATTTCCCTTAATGTTTCTGCTAATTTATCAAATTCACCATCAAAATTCTTTAATAAATCAGTGATAGTATCAAAATATCTAATACCACCAACAACATCATTAAAGTAATATGTTGCCTCAGTATATGATAATGCTCTTGTTAAACTTTGAACATGTCCACGTCCAACTAACATTTGTTGCATCATTGAAGAATTAATTGCTAGTAACTCTTTAACACGAGCTTGCATTTGATAGTTTGTTGTGTGAATAACTTCATTAATAATATCTAAAGCATAATCTAAATTATTAAATAAAGCATTAGCTCTAATTACTAAATTAACTTGATAATCTTTATCATTATTTGTTGTTAAAACTGAACAATCAATACCACCAGTATTAATATCAATATCTTGTTCTAATGTTTGATATGTATGTTTTTCAGTATCTAAATTTCCTAAGAAAGCTTTAAATACCCCTAAATATGGAATATATTTTTCAGGTAAATTTAAAACATTAAATAATAATCTTAAATATCCAATACCGTTAGTAGCGATATCATGATGTAAAACTTTTACGCCATTAACACTACTTTCAATATTTGAAAGCGGTAATACATCATAAGATAAGTCTTCTTTCTTAAGTAGTGGAATAGTAGCTAAAGCTTCTTTTGTATCTGGTGCAGTTTGATATGCTTTTAAATGCTTAGTATCTTCAACAATTTTTTCAACTTCTTCATCTGTTAAGCTCATTTTATAAGCAGCTAATTTATCTTTTAATGCTTTAGCTTTTTGTTCACCAATTTCTAAACTTGGTTTAACTATAACAACAGCTTTATGTGAATTATTTAAAATATATTTTTTAATTAATTCTTCATAATATCCAGTTCCAAGTTTTGCTTTTAACTCATCAAAGATTTTAGTAAATTCAAAGAATGAGAATGCGTCTTCATCATCATATAACCATGTACTTAAAATATTAATACCATACACTAATCCTTTAGACATTCCTCCATAGTCAGCTTCACGAAGTTTAAATTCATAACGATTTAAAGCTGCACGTAAGGCTTTTTCATCTAATTTATCATTAACTAATTTAGTTAGGGTTTCTTCAATTGTATTAACAAAACGATCTTTATCTTCAACATTTGCATTTTGTGTTGTTACACTGAACACTGGTTGCATAATTGATGAATCATAACTACCATTAATTACATCACCAATTTGTTCAGATAATAATGCCATTTTAAGTGGAGCACCTGATGCTTCAAGTAAAACCTGAGTAATAACATCGAAAGCCCATGATTCGGTAACGCTAACCCCTTTTGGTAAAGCAACATTATATGACATATATGTTTTCTTTTCTAATCCTTGTTCAGCAGTTACAGGATATTCAACTGTTTTTTCACGTGGAGCTGTAAATGGAGCTTGAACATGAATATTAGAATCAATTTCAATTGCTTCAAACGCTGATAAATATTCTTTATCTAACCATTCTAAACGTTCTTCCATATCTGCATTTCCATAAATAATAATATAACTATTAGATGGGTGATAGTATTTTTTATGGAAATTAGTAAAATCTTCATATGTTAAAGTTGGAATACTATCAGGATTACCACCAGATTCTACACCATATTCTGTATCTGGAAATAAAGCATTTAAAGATTCTCTTCCTAAAATACCATCAGGTGAAGAGAAAGCCCCTTTCATTTCATTATAAACAACCCCATTATATGTTAATTCAGCATCTTTATTTTCTAATTCATAATGCCAACCTTCTTGTCTAAAAATTGCTTCTTTTTGATGAATATTTGGATATAATACCGCATCCATGTAAACATCCATAAGGTTCGCGAAATCTTGATCATTACAGCTTGCTACAGGATATAAAGTTTTGTCAGGGAATGTCATCGCATTTAAGAAAGTATTTAATGAGCTTTTCATTAACTCAACAAATGGTTCTTTGACCGGAAACTTACGAGACCCACATAACACAGAATGTTCTAAGATATGAGGTAACCCAGTATCATCATAAGGTGGAGTTCTAAATCCAATACAGAACATTTTATTTTCTTCATCATTTTGAATTAATAAAACTTTGGCTTTTGACTTTTCATGAACAAGAAGTGTCCCTACTGAATTAATGTCTTCTAAGTTTTGTTTTTTAATAAGTTTATAGTTCTTATACATATTATTGCCTCCTTTTTATTAGTTTGCCTAATAAACCATAGATTATTACATCTAATGTTAATTATACATTATTAAGTAAAGTTTGTAAAATCTTTTGTCTAAAATATTAAAAACACTTTGGAAATATCCAAAGTGTTTCATATCAATTAATATTAAGATAATTTTGCTCCTGACTTAGTTTTGAATTTTCCAAGTAAAATCATGATGAAGTCAACTAAAACACCAATACCAAATAATCCACCAGTTAATAACCAAATAATACCAGTACCGATTTTACCTACACAAAATCTGTGAACACCTAACCATCCTAAGAAAAAGCATAATAATGCAACTACTAATTTAGATTTCATTTAATTTACCTCCATTGTAAAAATTATTTTACACCTATATTTTACCATTTTTATTCTTTTTTTACAAATAATTTAAAAAGAATTCAATGAATATCATTGAATTCTAGTTTACTAAATAGGCTCTGTAAAACCTCAATACCTCAAAGGATTTTATTGAACCATTCTTTTTAGCCTTTTTTATTTATTAATAGGTTCTGGAATACCATCTTCATTATATTCCCATTCATTTACCCAATAAATAGTTGTTGATGGTCCAGCAAAGCCTCGATCCCATTTAGCAGGTTTTGATTCTGCTTCAATATATAAAACTCCATGAGTAAATGCTCTATATCCAATATCTTTTACACTACTTGGAATTACTACATATTCTAAATTTGGA
>JAFTPH010000060.1 GCA_017463365.1 Bacilli bacterium | reverse complement strand
ATTAATATAAGCTTTTATCATTTTTTCTAAAAAAAGACAGTCATTTAATCATTTTGAGAGTGACATCCTTTTTTATACTCTTTTTACATTTTCTTTAAAATTTTTTAATCATTTTACTTGATTATTAATAGTTAGTCTCCTATAGGCAGTATTATTATACAATATTTTAAAAAAAATGTAAAAAAAGATAGAAAAATAATTTCTATCTTTAATAACCCATTTCTTGATAATGTTCTAATAATTCTTTGAAACGATTATAGTGAACTACTTCTCTTTGTCTCAAGAATAATAAAGGTTGAATTACATCTTCATCAGTTGCTAGATCAATTAGGTTTTCATATACTGCTCTTGCTTTTTGTTCAGCTGCCATATTTTCTGTTAAATCAGCTACTACATCGCCGACTGCAGAAATATAAGCTGTGGTAAACGGTACTCCATCGGTATTTGCCGGAAATAAATCTAAACCATGTTCAGTGTAATATCCTTCTAAACCAGCTTTCTTAAAATCTTCAACGGTTGCACCTTTAGTTAATTGATAAAGCATTGCACAAATCATTTCTACATGGCCCAATTCTTCGGTTCCAATATCCGTAAGCAAAGCTTTCCCGTATTCATCAGGCATCGTATAACGTTGATTTAAGTAACGAATTGCTGCTCCAAGTTCTCCTTGAGGCCCACCATATTGACTAATAATCACTTTCGCCATTTTTAAATCGGGTTTTTTAATATCTACTCGAAAAGGTAAAGTTTTTGCATATTTAAACATTATGATTCACCTCTTTCAAATGGCCATGGTTTTAGCCACTCCCAAGTAGATGTCGCGACAAATTCTCCTCTTTCAAGTGGAGCGTATTGTTCACTATAAATTTTGCATGCTTCATCTAATTTCATTTGGTAATCACGATATAAATTTAAAGCTTCTACATCGTTAGGATTTAAATCTAAATATAGACCTAAATCTGTACAAGCAAATTCATATGCTTGTATTGTCATTAACATTCCATCTTTTGGGTTATAATTATTTCCAAAGGATGGCTTGTAATTTTTGTATGGTATATATGTACCTTTTTCCATATTTCCAAGTAGGAAACCTTCCATAATTGGTAAGAACTTATTTCCTGTAGGTTTAATTTTATTTAAGTCATAATTCTTATCGTTATATGGTTTTTCAAAATAATTTTTAAACTGCATTTTATTCCTCCCGCTTTATAATATGTTAATTTCTATAAAGGGAATGGGATAAAATCACTAGGTTTAAGAATTTTAATTTCTAATTCTAATATAATTCCTTTTTTTTGATATACTTCTTCTTTAATTTTATTAATTAACAAAAAAAGATCATTAAAGTTTGCGTTATTTTTATTAATTATTACATTAGCATGTTTATCACTTATACAAGCATCATTAATCTTTAATTTATCAAGCGATAACTCTTTAATAATTTGCCAAGCTTTGATATTATCAATATTTTTAAAAATACTACCTGCACATTTAGTATTTAGGGGCTGAGTTAATTTTTTTTGATTTTGTAGTTTAATAATATGTTCTTGATTAGATTCTTTTGTTGTTTTAAAATAACCTCTTATAATTATTCCTTGATTATTTCTAAAATAACTATTTCGATAAGTAAAGTCTTCGAAAGAATTTAAAGATTTTAAAACTCCTTCTTTTGTTATATAATCTATTCGAATAAGCGTATCTTTTATTTCTTCACCATATGCTCCCGCATTCATATATATCATTCCCCCTATTGTTCCTGGTATAAGAGATAGCGGAATGGGACATTTATATCCGGCTTCAAGAATTTTTTTAGCCACTTTGATCCCAATTGCTCCTGCTTCAATTATTATTTCATTATTTTCTATCTTTAGCTTATTTAAATTTTTTAAACTTATTACGACAATTTCAAAATCTTCATCACTTACTAAAAGATTAGTTCCATTACCTAAAACAAAATAAGGGATTTTATGTCTATATAAGTAGTTTATTAACAAACAAAGACTTTGGATATCAAATACTTCGACAAAATATTTAATTTTCCCTCCTACTTTAAATGAAGTTTTTTCTTTAAAAGTTTTGTCAAGAAATACTAAACCATATTTTTTTAATTCACTAAGCAAGATTTTCTAACACCTCTACAATGTTTATATTTTCATAACTTTTTTTAATTTTCTTTAAGTTATCACTTATAACTTGATTATTAATAGTTTTTTTAATATTCTTTTCCAAGATATCAACTGTCAAATCATCTTCTTCTAAAAGCGTACAAGCATTTTGTTTTTGGAGAAATAAAGCATTATAATATTGGTGATTATTAGTAACATTAGGGGATGGAATTAAAATTGAAGGAATCATTAAACCAATTATTTCAAAAATAGTAGTTGCTCCAGCACGAGAGATAACTAAATTTGCATCACTAAACAATTCAAGCATATTATTTTTAAATGGTATGATTTCAAAATATGGAGTTTTATTAGTACCCACTCTTTTTATTACATCTTCATAGTACTTTTTGCCAGTAACCAGGGTTGTATAATAATTTTCCTTTTCTTCTGATGTTAAGAACTGAACCGCTAAATCATTAATTTTCTTTGATCCAAGACTACCAGATGTTATCACAAGATGATTGTTTTGTTTTTTATTATTTAAATAAGTATCTGCTTCCATCATTCGCGGATTACCAATTGTAATACTTTTTTCATCATCTAAAGGGAAGGCGGATAAAACTTTCTTAACTTTTTTTAAACTCATTTTATTTGCTAGACCAATTACCACATTTTGTTCATGAATAATTGAGGGTATTTTCTTTTTAAATGCTGAGTGTATGACAATATAACTAATATATCCTCCCATACCAATTACTATTGATTTGGTGGGTAAGATAGATTTTAATTTTATTAAAACGTTTAAAATCTTGAAAAAATTGCTAATGTTATTAAATGGATTTTTCCTATCAAAACCTGATATATCAAAATACATTTTTTCATCTATTTCTTTACAATCATTAATTACTTGATACTTTTTTTCTTTGATGGTCATTATGAAAATTATTTTTGATAATGGTTTCTTTTTTTTAATTTCTTTCGCCATTGAGATTGCTGGCATAATATGTCCTAAAGTTCCCCCACAAGCGAAAATATAGTTTTGATATTTCATATCCAACTTCTCTTTTCTTGATATTTACTTACATTTAATAATAAACCTAAAGACATTAAAGTAATTACTAAACTACTACCTCCATAACTAATTACTGGTAGGGTAATTCCCGTAATTGGTAAGATTCCAATAACCACACTGATATTAATAAAGGCCTGAATAAAAATAGAAATCCCTAGTCCCAAAGCTAAAAATGATTTATATTTATCTTCAACTCTTGTTGAAATAAGTATCGCTTTAATTAGAATAAAAAGATAGGCAAGAATCAAAAATAATCCCCCAAACAATCCAAGTTCTTCAGTAATGATTGCGAAAATAAAATCATTTTGTGGTTCTGGTAAAAAGAAATGTTTCTGCATACTTTTATTAAATCCTAGTCCAAATATCCCACTAGGTGATATCGCAAACAGTGATTGAATTCCTTGAAACCCACTACCTAAAGGATCACTCCAGGGATCTAAAAAGGCTAATATTCGCTGCATCCGGTATGGTTCACTAATAATTAAAACCGCCATTCCAATTAAACCAATAACTCCTAACAAAATAAAATATTTAAAAGGTACACCACCTACAAACAATAATAAAATACTACTTATTACAATTACTAGTCCAGTTCCAAAATCCGGTTGTAAAATGATTATCCCAAAGATTACGCCAATTAGTAGTAAAATAATTAAAAAGTTTTTAAATTTTTTTAATTCTTCATGATAATTACTTAAGTATTTCGCAAGCAACAAAATAAGGCCTGCTTTCATAAATTCTGCTGGCTGAATACTAAAAACACCAATACCAATCCAAGACCTTGCTCCTCCTCTTACTAACCCAATACCGGGAATTAAAACAAGAATTAAGAGTCCTAATATAACACCAAAAATTACACTCGTGTATTTTTTAATGAGATTTAAATCAATTTTTGTCATAAAATACATCACAATTAAGCCAATTACCAAAAACAATAATTGACGTTTAAAGAAATAAAATTCATCATCATATTTATAACTAGCCGAAATATTACTAGCACTATAAACATATAATAATCCAAATAGTGATAACAACAAAATATCAATTAATAAAGCAATATCTATTTTTTTATTCATCTTATCACCTGTTAATATTCTATTGTTTTACTTATTTTAATATGCCAAAAGAAAAGTCTAAATAGCTACTATTTAGACTTTTCTTAATTAATCTTTTATTTCCATTTTATCTAGATTATAGTATAAACCATCTAGGTTATATCTTGCGCGTTCTTCACCGACAAAAACATGAACTACAATATTTCCTAAATCAGCTAAATACCATAACGCATCTGACATTGCTGAATAACTACGAACGTTAAAACCTTCTTTTGCTAAATCACGTAAATAATTAATAGAAGCATGCCCTTGTCTTGCTGATGAGCAAGATGCGATAATCATATAGTCATAAAAAGGTGTAACAGTTTTCATATCATAAACTACCATATTATAAACCACGGTTTTATTTAAAGTGTCAATTACTTTTTGTAAATCATTTGTTAATTCCATATATTCTCCAATAATAATCATAAGTTTCTTGAGTTTTAGGGTTAATATACCAACCCTTTTCTTTTAAATGAGTCAAAGTTTTTTCCATCATTAGTAACATTCCTTGATAAAAATCTTCTAAAACTGCTTTTCTTATTTCTTCTACTCCATTGTAGGTTCTGGTTTCTTCAATCGCATCAGCAACAAAAATTAACTCTTGAAGTTTTGTCATATGGGGGTTACCAGTTGTATGGTATAGAATTGCCTTTAAAATATCTTCATCAGTAATACCAAATTCGATTTGAACAGCATAATAAGCCGTGATGCTGTGAATAACACTAGGATATTTTTTAGCTTCCAGCAGTTCTTCATTAGATAAGTATTTAGTAAGATATGCTACTGACTCATCGAGTGTCATTTCTTTGGTGTAGTCGTGTAATATTCCCGCAAGCTTTATCTTTTCTACATCTACGCCAAATTGATGATTTAGTTTTAAAGCCATATTTACGACTTCTTCCATATGTTTATAACGGGGATTGTCTTTAAACTTAATTTTTACTTTTTCTTTAATTTCTTCAAAATTCATTAAATTAACTCCGGAACAATTGTTACTAACATTGTTTTAGGAACACTTACCTTTACAACATAATCTTTACCAGTTAAGTGAATATATCCAAGACCTGCTAAAGCAATATCCCAACTAGCAAATTTATCATTTTCACCTAAGTGGTATTCATAAGTTACATAATCTCCTAAACGAGTTTCTTCTTCTTCATTAAATGGAGGTTTTAATAAAGTAAAACGTGAGGTTTCCATAACTCGTTCCACATTATCAGTTTTAGTGCGATGAACATATAAATCATTGGAAATATAACAAGCTACACTCATGGCTTCACTTTCAAAATCAAGTCGTACTAAACCACCCAAAAATAAGGTTTGTTTTTCTTTTAATTGATAATTACGCACTTTAATAAAATTCTTGACGTTAACAATTTTTAAACTTTCTTTTGATAAATAAGTTGTTATATTTTTAAGGTTAATCGCACCCGGAGTATCAATTAAATAACAAGTTTTTCCTGCCGCATTCGTTCCAATATTTATTTTAATAAAATCTTGGGTTGTTTGATGTTGGCTACTAACAGTTAAAACATCTTTTATGCTTCCCGCATAAATCTTAAGTAACGTATTAATAAAAGTTGATTTCCCAACTGAAGTTGAACCAACAACATAAACATCAGTTAATTCACCCTTATGATGAGATAAAAAACCTTTAATTTTATTCATAACATTTTCTATGTTCTTTTGTTTTAAAGCACTAATTAAATATACTTCACGAACATTTAAATTATCATTTAAACCGATAGTTTTAATTTTATTTACGATGTTTCCCACCTTTAGATTTTTTGGTAAAACATCAGCTTTATTAGCTAAAATAACTACTGGATTATTACCAACATATTGATCTAAACGATCGATAAAACCAGAATAGATATCTAAAACATCAATCATTAATAGAATCAAGGCTTTTTTACCCTTAAGGACTTCTAATTTTTGATAATATGTTTTTTCAAGTTCTTTAAGTTTTTCTGGATTATCAAGCATATCATAAGTTATATTACTATAATCATAGTTATGATGAATAATTTTATAACATCTCTCACAATAAACATTTTCTCCATGTTCAACTGTCGATGATACGGGAACATATCCTGGTAATTCTTTATTTTCACTTTGTAGTTTAATTCCACATCCAATACATTTACTCATAAAATACCTTTATTTGATTATATTTATCAAAATCCTCTTTCTTAATATTCTTTAGTATTTGTTTTTCTCTAATTCGATTAATTTTAGTATACCATTTTTGATTCTTTTGGTTAATTGTTTTTACCAAAATACTTGTTACACCTAATTTATTAAATCCTGAAATATCAGTAACAAGTTGATCACCTAAAGCAACAACTTCTTCCTTATTTATATTATGTATGTTTAAATACTTTTCCATTTTACTCGTAAATGGTTTTTTTGCTTTAGCGATAAATCCATCTACTTTAAAAGTTTTAGTAAATTCAATCAATCTTTTATCTTGATTATTAGAGACTAAATATATTTTAAAACCTAGTTTTCTTAAATCTTCATTCCACATAATTTGTTTTTCGCTAGGTGTTAGTTCATCATATGAGGCTATTGTATTATCTAAATCTGATAGAATGATTCTTTTACCGCTTGCATATAATTTATTGAAATCAATTTCATATATACTTGGATAAATTAAACTCGGCATATATTTCATATTAGTACTCCTCTTATTCTTTTATTATTATACTAAATTAGACGTAATTTGTCCATTTTTTAGATAGGAGTTTTAGATGTTTAACCTATTAACTTTTCTATTATTACCACTTTTAGGTAGTATTAATTCTCAAAGTTTTCCTGATGTCTTATCCACGGAAGAAGAAAATCATTATTTAGCTCTCTGGCAAAAAAAAGATTTTGAAGCACGCAATATTTTAATTGAACATAATTTAAGACTTGTAGCACATATAGTTAAAAAGTTTGAAAACACTAGTGAAGACAAAGATGATTTATTATCCATTGGAACTTTTGGTTTAATTAAAGCTGTTGACACTTTTAATTTTAAGCAAGGTGTAAAGCTTGCGACATACGCAGCTAGATGCATTGAAAACGAAATTCTAATGCATCTTCGAAGTAATAAAAAGCACAAAGATACATCTTCTTTATATGCCCCAATTGGCGAAGATAAAGAAGGGAACGAAATAAGACTTTGTGATATAATCGAAGATCCAAGCCCTTCAATTACGGATACTATTATTTTAGAAGAACATAATCGAAATTTAAATGAAGCTTTAAAAATTTTAAATGAACGCGAACTTGATATCATTTCTCGTAGATTTGGTTTAAATGATCATTTTATTGAAACTCAACGAGAAATCGCAAAATCATTAAAAATAAGTAGAAGCTATGTATCACGTATTGAGAAACGAGCTTTAACTAAACTTTACCTTTATTTAAAAGATAAAGAGCAGCATTAAGCTGCATCTTCTTCTTGTTGTTTCTTCTTTTTAACATAAATAATTTCTAGCGTTACCACAATACCTACGATTAATACAATGACAATACCAATAATTATTCCTACAGCGTAATTATTTTCTGCACAGTTTATCCCATCAATACAACCAAAGAAATTTTCTTCCACTATTTCAAAAGTAATTTCTTTAATGGTTTCGTTTCCACTTGAATCTATTGCTTTAATAACTAAATGATATTCTTTTAGTTCTGTTAAGTTAGTTTCGCTGTATGGTGCACCATCAAGCATTATTTCTACAGTCACTTCACCTTTTAGATTATCCGTTACTTCATAATCAATACGTATAGGGCCTAAGTATTTTTCCCCATTTTTAAGATTATTAATTGTAATAACCGGTGATGTATCATCGATAACCACAACTTTTTGAGTTAATTCTTCACTTTTATTACCATAGCTATCGATTGCGTAATATTTAATTGTACCAGTGATTCCTTTTTCTAAATTATCAAAGAAACTATTCTCTGTTACCACTACATCATTACTATAATACTCAATATTTAATAAAACTTGTTTTGTAAAATTATCAGTAATAATAAAGTCTTTTTCAAATAAATGATGATCTTGTAAATATAGTGCAAGTTTTTCATCTTGAATTTCAATATCCAAAACATTCTTTAAACTTGGTGGTATAGTATCAACTAATTTAATCTTTATCTGATAATGTTTCGTTTCATTACCAACATCATCAATTCCATAATATTCAAGAGTAATATCATATAATTCTTTTAAAGCCTCAAGATATGTATTATAAGTTTTATTAGTATTTAAGATCTTAATTGTTAATTTTGGATTTTTATCATAACTATCTGTTAAAGTAATTAACGATTCTAAACTAAATTCATTAACATTTTGATCAATTACTTCTAAATCACTTAAAACAGTGATATTTGGAGCAGTGGTATCGGCTACCTTAATTTTTACTTCTAATGTTTCACTTGTGTTACTCGATGAATCGACCGCAAAACTAGAAATATAACCTACTTTATTTGTTTTTAGATATTTTTTAAATTCATTTAGTGAAACAATTTCTTGTTTGTTTTCCGCATAATATTTATAAATTAGATTAGGGTTAGTATCATAATTGTCACTTACTTTAAAATAATTAAACGAGTCACTATCAATACTTAAATCTTCAATTAAAACTTCGGTTTTAGCTGTTTCTAATTTCGGAGCGGTTGTATCAACAACCTCAATAGTTTTTGCGAGATAAATAGTTTGGGATGTTATGACATCAAATATCTTAACTTTGATTACTTGAGATGCAACAAAAGATAGATTTACTTCATCCGAGATTATTTCTATTTTATATTCATTACTTTTACGATTAACAATAGTTATGTCATCAATAACATTAGGCAATAAATCAAATACTTCAACAGTGTATTTATCAATATCCCATTTAACTTTTAAAACTTCGCTATAACGCACCTCTTTATCTATTACTTTTGCCCATTTATCAATTAAAATTGTATGACAATTATTTTCTTCATAAAAGTATTCTTCTATTTTAGATAAATCCTGGTTTGCTGAAAAAGATATTGTGAATACTTGATTTAAACTAGAATGACCATAAGTTTTTCCGCCTTTTGTAATTCCTACAAAACGTAAGATCCCATCATCTACTAAATAGCTATTTTCATATATTTCATCTGTTTCAAATAAACTAAGTGTTGGTTCAACAAAATACTGATTATTTTTAATAACCGGAACAAACAATTCTTCATTGACATTAAAAACAAACTGAACGGTTGACAAATCTTGATATTGTTCTAATATCAAAGTTAATGTAAATTCTTCTCCTTTTTTCACTTCTTGTTTATCAAAGATATAGTGAACAACAGGAGAATTTTCAGTTTTCACCACTTGTGTGTTACCAAGTAGTAAAATCATGGTGAAAACAAAATAAATAATTATTTTTCTCATATCTCTTACCTCTTTTCAGGTAATAGTATACTCTATGATATTTAAGAAAAAACACGAATTTTATGAAAAAACAAAAAAGGAATAAAATATTTTATTCCTTTTCCTTATTTTCTATTTATTTGTATTCAATACCACATTCATAGCATTTATCTGCCATGTATTCTTCATATTGTTTTTCTAATTGTTGAAGGTTAACCCATCCATTAGAAAGTAACATATCATTGAATTCTACTTCATCATAGTATCCACCTAAAATAGTTTTAGCTTCTTCATGTAAGTTGTAGAATACAAGTTTACCATAACCATATGATGCATATTGTGTAGGCATTTCAATTAATAAGTTGTAAATATCTTCAGCTCCATCAGAACTATATCCAACTTTAGACATATATTTAGCGATATCTTCAGTACCCCAACCTTCATAATGAACACCTGCATCAAGTCTTGTTTCAAGTAAGAAACCAGATAATTGGTTAGCATAATAGTAATCCATTACTAAATCAAATATTGTATTATCACTTTGTTCTTTAGCATATTGGTATAAAGCAAGTTCAACATAAGTTGCCCAACCTTCACCATGAGCTGTACTAGTCATAATTGTTAAAAGGTTAGATAAATCTAATTCTTTCGCATAAACATAAGCATATAAGTGTCCTGGATATCCTTCATGAGCAAGTGTTCCAATTACATCATTATTTGTGCTATCATTTAATTTAACTGGATTTAAAGTAATGAATTCACTACCTGTGTTATCTAAAGCAGATTTCATGTAATATGCTACCGCATTAGATACTTTAGCAGATGCTTCATCCATTTCTTTAATAACAATATTTGGTTCACTTTCTAAATCTGGAACAATTGTTTTTGCAAATACTTTTAAGTATTCAACCATTTCTTCAGGTGTTCCCTCTAAAATACTGTTTTTCGCAAGAATTGCTTCTAACTGTTCCCAAGTAGAAATACCAGTTGCTGAAACGATTGCATTTTGTGCACTAACAACTTTACTTACCGCAGAAGTTAAAGCTCTATCTACTTCTTTAATATATTCTTCAACATTTAAGTCTTGGTATCCAAGTAAGTCTTTTAATGTAAGAACATATAATTCTTTACCTTTTTCATATTTTGCCCAGTAACCTTCATCTTCTTTAGCAACTTTTCCTAAGAATTTTTCAAGTCCATCATATAATGCTTTAACCCCAACCATAAAGCTATCTTTCATTTCTTTAGCAACTTGCGCTTTATAATCAGCTTTAGCTGCATCATCTAAGAATGAAAGTTTATCAATCTTTTGAGAGATTACATCAACAAGGTAATAGTTATCTTTATCTTTTAATACATCACTTAAATATCCGCGCATTTCTGTGATAGTGTAATCAGATAATCCATAACCTTTATCTAATTTATCTTGAACGAAATCTAAATATGAAGGGAACGCTTCTTTAGTTGATTTAATATAAGATACAATATCTTTTACTTCTTGTTCACTTCTTAATGAATAAGATTCCATATATGTACCAAAATCAGCTACATATCCACCGAATTGGTCAACATATGTGATATTCATAAATGATGAATCTTCTATACTATACATATCTAAATATGATTGTAAGAAGGCTTCAATTGTATCATATGCGATTTCTTGTTGTTCATTTAATTTAGCATCTTTATAAACATGTAATTCATCTAATAATTCATTAAATAATTCCATGTCTTCTTTAATTTCTGCTTCGCCAAATGATTCATAAGCATACCATTCAGCATCATAGTGTTCTAAGCCAAAATTAGCTGGATTTTCACAGAAGATATTAACAGATAATTGATCATCTTCTAAATATGTTACAAAGAATTCATCTAAGTATGCGGCAAAATCTTCATTTTCTGGATATTCAATATTTAAAACTGCTTGGTGTGTTTCTACCACTTTTCCGCTTGCATCTAAGATTTCTGCTTTTGCCTGATACTTACCAACTTCTGTTCCCGTATTACCGCTATATTTAACAGTATATCCATCAGGTAAGCTTTCCGCTAATTCAACCTTATGTTCTGTTCCATCATAAACTACTTCTTTGCTAGTAAATACTACTCCATAGAAACTCTTCTTAATATTGATTGTAACATTTACTTTATTACTATCAGCATATAATCCAACTTTAGGAGCAAATAATACTACCTCATAAGTTCCAGGTTTAGTATATTTACTAGGATCAACAATATTACCGTCTTTATCAGTAATTTCAACTTTTTGTTTTTCATTATCTAATGAATATTCAAGTTCTACTTTTTCATTAATATAGAAATTTTGTTCAGCTTCAGCTGTTAATACTGAATCATATCCAACGATAGTTAAAATTGCTGTTCTTACAACTTCAAAATCTTCATATTTTAATGTAGCTTTAACTTCATATTCACCCGGTAAGATTTTATTATTATTCTTATATGTAACTTCCACACCTTTTCTAGTGTATTTTTCAGGTACAAGAATACTATGTTGTTCTCCATCATAATCAACAGTTAAATTTTCAAATGGTAAAGTTTGAAGTGTTTCTTCCGTAATTGGACCTGTACATCCAACTAGTAAAATACCACTTACTAAAAGTAATGCTACCATTAAAAACATTTTACTTTTTTTCATTAAATTTTTCATCATGATTTAAGTCACCCCTTTTTTTTAATATTATATATTTTTTCGTTAATGTTGTCACTTTAAAAGATAAAAAAATAAAAATAGTAGGCAAAAATGCCTACTATGATAAAGTTCTAATTAAACTTTCGTATTCTCCAAAAATATTCTTTTTGTTTGTTAATACTTCTTCAAATGGTGTTGTAATAATTTGGTTAGAATGAATTCCAACACATACACCATTTCCACCTTCAAGTAAAATTTCAACAGCCGCATTTCCTAAACGACCAGCTAAAATTCTATCAGAAGCCGTTGGACTACCTCCACGTTGAATGTGTCCTAAGATTGTTGCTCTTGTTTCAATTCCTGTATGTTCTTCAATTTTTTCTGCTAATGCGTGAACATTAGTAATTTTTTCTGTAACAATAATAATAGGGTGACGATTTCCTTTTTCACGATATGCTCTAGCATTTGCTAAAACTTTTTCTTCATCATATCCTGTTTCAGATGTAATTACAAGTTCAGCTCCAGTAGCAAGACCAGCACTCTTCGCGATATCTCCACAATAACGTCCCATTACTTCAACAACGGCACATCTTTGGTGTGATCCACATGTATCACGTAAACGGTCAACGGCTTCAACAACAGTGTTTAAGCAAGTATCAAAACCGATTGTATAATCTGTTCCCCAAATATCATTATCAATAGTTCCAGGTAAACCAATAACTTTAAATCCCATTTTCTTAAGCGCTAAAGCACCTTGGTAAGTACCATCTCCACCAATTACAACTAAAGCATCAACTTTATGTTGTTTTAAGTTTTCAATTGCTTTTTCGCGAACTTCAAGATTTTTAAATTCTGGTAAACGAGCACTACCTAAGATAGTTCCACCTAAACTAATAATATTTGTCACTGATTTACGCCCCATTAAAACAAATTTTTCGCCACCTTCAACAAGCCCTTTATAACCTTCATGAATACCATAAACATCTAGTCCATTTATTCTTGCAGATCTTACTATAGCTCGAATCGCAGCGTTCATTCCTGGAGCATCTCCACCAGAAGTTAATATAGCGATTGTTTTAATCATAAACATCTTCTCCTTTTTGTTAGTTTCCTTGTTAGTTATTTATATCTTATGATATTATAATACTTTTTGTCGAAATTAGCAATTAAATTACTCAACTTTAGTGATATTCCAAATATTTTCGGCATATTCGCTAATTGCTCTATCCGCTGCAAAACGACCTGCTTCACTAATATTAATTAATGACATACGATTGAAACGTTCTCTATCACGATAGATTTTATCCATCTTCCAATATGCTTCCATATAACTATTGAAATCAGCTAAACACATGTATTGGTCAGCAACTCCTCGATTAGTTAATAGATAGTTAGCAATATTTTCGAAACTCTTTCCAGCAAAACCTTTACGTAGACGATTAATAATATCATGTAAATCTTTACTATTATTATAATAGTAAGTAGAATTATAACCTTTACGCCATAATTCTCCGGCTTCGGTGGCTGTCATACCAAAGATAAAGATATTATCTTTACCAACCGCATCATAAATTTCAACGTTGGCTCCATCCATTGTTCCAAAAGTTACTGCTCCGTTAATCATAAACTTCATATTACCTGTTCCACTAGCTTCTTTACCGGCTAAACTAATTTGTTCACTAATTTCTGAAGCTGGCATTAATTTTTCAGCAAGTGATACACAGTAATCTTCAATAAAGACAACATTAAGTTTCTTCTTAATTTCTGGATGATTATTAATATCTTCACTTATTTTATTGATTAACTCAATAATTTCTTTTGCGTGATAATATCCTGGTGCAGCTTTAGCCCCAAAGATAAATGTTTGTGGAGTTAAATCTAAATCAGGGTCTTCCATTAATAAGTTATATAAATGAACGATTTTTAAAACATTTAATAATTGACGTTTATATTCATGAAGTCTCTTAACTTGAACATCAAAACGAGTTGATGGATCAATCTTAACTCCTTGTTTTTTATATAATGCATTTGCAAAATCCTTTTTATTTTCGTACTTGATTTTTTCTAATTTATCAAGTACTTTTTTATCATCTTGGTAAGCAGCAAACTTTTTCAAGTTAGATGCATCTTTATACCAATCATGTCCAATTGTATCATCTAATAATTTAGCTAAACGTGGATTAGATTGGTGAAGCCAACGACGATGAGCAATACCATTAGTAACGTTAGTGAATTTTTCAGGAGTATCTAAATAGAAATCTTTGAAAACACTACGTTTAATAATATCACTATGCAATGCTGAAACCCCATTAACATTATGGCTTCCAACCACACTTAAATTAGCCATACGAACTTGTCCATAGGCTATAATTTGCATCTTAGTGATTTTTTCGTATTCCATTGGATATCTTTCATTTAGTTCTTCAACATAACGACGGTTAATTTCACGAATAATTGAATAAACACGTGGTAATAGTCTTGCTACTAAATCTTCATTCCAACATTCTAAAGCTTCAACTAAAACGGTATGGTTAGTATAAGCTACTGTATGAGTAACTTGATACCAAGCATCATCCCAACTCATACCATGTTCATCCATTAGGATACGCATAAGTTCAGGGATACATAATGCTGGGTGAGTATCATTAATATGAATAGCTACTTTTTCTGATAAACGAGATAAATCACCGTAACGTTTTAAGAAATCATCAATGATATTTTGAACTGATGCACTTACTAAGAAATATTGTTGTTTTAATCTTAAAGTTTTACCTTCATAGTGATCATCAGATGGATATAATACTTTTGTAATCATTTCTGCTTCGGCTGATTCTTGAACCGCTTTTGCGTAATCACCTTGAGAGAAAGATTTCATATCAAATGTTGATAAACTACGGCTTCGCCATAAACGAAGAGTCGAAATACCTTTGGATTCTCCACCTGAGATTAGCATATCATAAGGCATTGCTTCTACTTCATCGTAGTTATGATATTTAACTTTCATTTGTCCATCTTCAAAATATTCTTCAACATGTCCACCAAAACGAACCTTTAATGAACGGTCACTTCTTGGAATTAACCATACTTCTCCACCTGGTAGCCATACATCAGGCATTTCTGTTTGCCATCCATCTACAATTTTTTGTTTGAATAACCCATATTCATAACGTAATGAGAATCCATATGCAGGTAGATTTTCTGATGCTAAAGAATCCATGAAACATGCTGCTAAACGTCCAAGACCACCATTACCAAGTCCAGCATCTGGTTCTTGTTCATATAAATCTTCAATGTTTAAACCATACCCTTCTAAAACTTTACGATAACTTTCAACTAACCCTAAGTTATAAAGATTTGTTTTTAAAGAGCGTCCAACTAAGAATTCCATACATAAATAGTAAATTTGCTTAGCTTGTTGTTTCTTTACTTCTCTTTTAAAATTCTTTTTCTTTTCCATTAACATGTCTAAAACAGTTAAACTAACTGCTTTATACATTTGATCTATCGATGCATCTTGAGGAGTAACACCAAAATATGATGATAATTTACTCTCAAGAAGCGTCTGTATTTCATTTGTTGTCATACTTCCTCCGTTAAATATTAACCAAGAACTTCCTGATACATCTTAATGTATTCTTTAGCAGATTTTGTCCATCCAAAGTCAACATTCATTACTTTCTTAACTTTTTCTGCCCATCCATCTTGATCATAATAATCACTTATTGCACGTTTTAAAACAGTGTACATTTCACCAGCATCGATATTATCGAAAGTATAACCATTACCTTTAACAGTAAAGTCAACGATACTATCTGCAAGTCCCCCAGTTCTTCTTACTAGTGGAACACTTCCATAACGAGATGCGATCATTTGTGATAATCCACATGGTTCAGCAATTGAAGGCATTAAGAAAATATCACTTGCTGCGTAAATCTTACGTGATAAATCTTGGTTAAACGCAATAATTGCACGTAATTTATTTCCATGACGATTTTCCATATCTTTAAAGAATCCTTCAAAGCTTACATCACCAGTTCCTAAAATAACCATTTGAACTGGTTCATTCATGATTTTTTCAAAAGCATCTCTAACTAAAGTAATTCCTTTGTGTGATACAAGTCTTGTAATCATCGCAATCATTGGAATATTTTCATCAACTGGTAAATTTAGCATTTGTTGTAGATTTACTTTATTTTCTTTCTTTAATTCAGATGTCTTTTTATCATATTTGACAAATAATGCTTTATCTTTAGCAGGATTATAGAAATCCTTATCAATACCATTTAAAATCCCACGAAGTTTTCCCTCTGCTTTAACACGAAGTAATTCTTCATATAATCCATGTGATTTTTCTGGTAATAATATTTCATTTGCATATGTTGGTGAAACAGTACTAACAAAGTTAGAAGCTTCCATTGCCCCTTTCATAATGTTAGCACGACCCTTATATTCTAAAATATAAGCATCATTCATATCTATACCAAAAACATCTTCTATAATATCTTGATCTAAGTTATAATTACCTTGATATTCAATATTATGAATTGTGAAAATTGTTTTTGTATTCATAAAACGTAAATCACCATAGTAATTAGTTCTTAAATATACAGGGATTAATCCTGTTTGCCAGTCATTCATATGAAGAATATCTGGTTGAATATCTAAATGAATAATACTATCAACAACCGCTTTACTAAAGAATGCAAAACGTTCAGCATCATCAAAATATCCATAATAATTTCCACGTTTAAAATAATATTCATTATCCAAGAAATAATATGTAACGCCTTTTTCAACATATTTGAAAATACCACAATATTGTTGTCTCCAAGATAATTTAACTGTTAATTGTGTTACATAAACTAATTTGTTACGTAAATCTTTTGTGAATTTTGAATAAAGAGGTAAGAAAACAACTACGTTGTTTTTCTTATCATCTTCTAATTTATTATTAACTTCTTTATAAATTTTTTGAGGTAAGGACCCAATTACATCCCCTAAACCACCTGAAGCAAAGAATGGTTGACATTCAGATGCCACAATAACAATAGTTTTATTTTCCATATTTACTCCTCTTTTATACCATCATATTCTTACTTAAATAGTAAGGAACTTTTTTACATCCTGATAAAGTCTGATTATTTCTAATTGTTACATTTTTATCAGTAATAACATAATTTAATTTTACAAGTTCACCAGTATCAGTATCTTGCATTAGGATTGAGTTTTCAACAACTGCATTTTTACCAACTCTTACCCCACGGAATAAGATACTGTTGATAACTGTACCTTCAATTTCGCATCCATCAGCAATATAACTATTAACTACTTTTGAATTTTCTCCATATCTTGTTGGAGCTGAGTCACGAACTTTAGTATAAATAGTTTCATTTTCTCCGAAAATTTGATTACGGATGTCTTTATTTAACATAAGCATATTATTTTCAAAATAGCTTTCCATTGATCTAATTTTTAAATATGCTCCTTCATGACGATATCCAAACATTCTTAAACTTGAAATATTTGGAATTAAAATGTCTTTTCTAAATGATCTTGCTCCACGAGCTACACTATCACTAATTAAATTAAATAATAATTTACGTTTAACAATCCATGCGTTAATACTAGTATTTGCAGTTTTACCAACTTCACTCGTTAAAGTTGCTTTTGTTACACGTTCATTTTCATCAAATTCGAAACTCATATTGTCAACTAAATCTTCGTTTACTAAAGTTTCTTTATAACAAATAGTAATATCAGCATTTCTTTCAATGTGTTCTTTTAATGCTTTATCAAAATCAATGACATTAACACTATCACAATCTAATAAAACGATATGTTCTTCTTTACATTTGCTGATATATCCTAAAACAGAACGTAAATAATCTAAACGATTTTCTGCTAATGTTTCATTTTTATAGTAACTAAATGGAGGAAAAATCATTACCCCACCATTACGACGAGATAAGTCCCAGTCTTTACCTGAACCAATGTGATCCATTAAAGATTGGTAGTTACGTTGTGTTACTACCGCAACCTTTGTAATATCAGCATTAACTAAATTTGATAACGCAAAGTCGATTAAACGATAACGACCACCAAAAGGAATTGAGGCTACCGTTCTTCTTCTTGTTAATTCATCCATTGTTTCTAAATGAGCGTCTGCGAAAACAATTGCTGCTGCTAACATTATTCTTGATCCTCCTTACCAGCTTCTAAGTTACATCCACCTTGAAGAACTTTATAAGCTTTAATATTACATTCACGTCCAACTAAAGCGATTTTTGCATCACTAGATTTTTCATTACCGATTACGCAATTTTCCCCAATTTTAACTTTTTCATCGATAATACTGTAATTAATAGTAGCTCCTGCTCCTATTTCTACATCAGCAAAAATTACACTATCAATAACTTTTGCACCTTTACCAATTTTAACATTAGAACCAATTACACTATTGATAACAGTACCTTCAATTTCAGTTCCTCCAGATACAAGTGAATTAGCAATTTTAGCATTTTCACCAACATATTGAGGTTGAATCCCCATATTACGAGAGTAAATTTTCCAATATGGATCATAGATATCAAATGCTGGATTTGATCCAATTAAGTCCATATTTGCACTCCATAAACTATCAACAGTTCCTACGTCTTTCCAATATCCTTTAAATGGGAAGGCAACCATTTTACAACCATCATTTAACATATTAGGAATAATGTTTTTACCAAAGTCGTTACTTGATCCTTCGGTATTTTCATCAGCAATTAAATACTCACGAAGTTTTTCAGTTTTGAATAAATAAATCCCCATTGATGCTTGGTCATTTTTAGGTTGTTTAGGTTTTTCTTCGAATTCAGTGATTGTCATATCAGCATCTGTATTCATAATACCAAAACGACTAGCATCTTCCATTGGAACAGTTAGGGTTGCGATTGTACAATCAGCACCTTTAGCAATATGGTATTCTAACATTTCGTTATAATCCATTTTATAAATATGGTCTCCTGATAAGATTAAAACATGATCAGGGTTGTAACTCTCAATAAAGTTTAAGTTTTGATAAATGGCATTAGCAGTTCCTTTATACCAATCAGAACTATTTTTACCTTGATATGGTGGTAAAATATGAACTCCTCCATATAAACGGTCTAAATCCCATGGTTGTCCATTACCAATATAATCATTTAAAATTAATGGTTGATATTGTGTTAATACTCCAACTGTATCAATATTTGAATTTGTACAGTTAGAAAGTGGGAAATCGATAATACGATATTTTGCCCCAAAAGAAACTGCTGGTTTAGCCACTTTTGTTGTTAAAGCAAATAATCTACTACCTTGTCCACCAGCTAATAACATCGCGATACATTTTTTGTGTTTGTACATACTTTTATTTTACCTTTCTTAAATATATTCCACAAAATGGTGGTATTCTTAATATCATCGTGCCATTTTCAACATGTATTAGTTTTTTGTTTGGCGTTCTTGCCCCTCCATACTGATTATCATCACTATGGAATAAAATTTCATAATCCCCATCTTCCACATACACATAGTAGTTATCCCAGAATGAATTACTGAAATTAAGAACTACAATAATTTCTTTACCTTTTTTATTTCTTCGTTTATATGAATAAATATTATGATCAGCGTCATCTGCATTAATCCATTCAAAACCTGACCAACTATCATCTAGCTCATAAAACTCAGAATGTTTTTTATAAAAATGATTTAAATCCGCATTAAATTTTTGAATTTTTTGATGATTATCATATGCAAGTAATAACCAATCTATTTCTCTATCATCTCGCCATTCAATAAATTGGCCAATTTCACCACCCATAAACATTAACTTTTTACCTGGATGGCTAATCATATACATCATATATGCTTTTAGCCCGGCAAATTTTTCATCATATGTTCCTGGCATACGATTAATTAATGATAGCTTACCATGCACTACTTCATCATGAGAAAGTGGCAAGATAAATTTCTCCGTAAAAGCATATGTTAATTGGAAAGTTATTTTATGATGATCATATTGTCTAAAGATTGGATCTGTTTTCATATACGATAAAGTATCGTTCATCCAACCCATATTCCATTTATAATCAAATCCTAACCCTCCATCAAGAGTACTTTTAGTAATATTTGGATAAGTTGTTGCCTCTTCAGCAATCGTTACAACTCCAGGATATAATTTATGAATAACTCCATTAAGTTTTTGAATGAATGCAACTGCCTCTAAATTGATGTTTGTACCTAAATTATTAGGATGCCATTCTCCTGGTTCTCGACAATAATCTAGATACAACATTGATGACACCGCATCAACTCTTAATCCATCAATATGATATTCTTCTAAAAGATAAACCGCTGAAGATACTAAGAAACTTTGAATTTCATTTCTTCCATAATCGAAACATCTAGTTCCCCATCCTTTATGTTCTCTTCTAGTCGGATCCGGATGTTCATAAAGAATAGATCCATCAAACTCATATAATCCGTGGGCGTCTTTACAGAAATGACCAGGTACCCAATCGACAATTACTCCGATTCCCGCATTATGCATGGTATCGACAAAATATCTAAAATCATCAGGCGTTCCAAATCTTGAAGTTATTCCAAAGAAACCTGTAACTTGATATCCCCAAGATTTATCAAATGGAAATTCATTAATTGGCATTATTTCAATATGGGTGTATCCCATTTGTTGAACATATATAACAAGTTCTTCAGCTAATTTTCGATAATCAAAAAAATTGCCGTCTTTATAAGTTCGCCATGAACCAAAATTCAACTCATAAATATTCATCGGTTTGTTAATACCAAATCCGCGTTTTTTCATCCATTTGAAGTCCGTAAATTCGTATTTACCAAGCTTATAAACTTTCGAAGCTACTTTCGGACGCAATTCAAAATGATAAGCATATGGGTCAGACTTAGTTATCCAATGATTATTTTTACCTTTAATCGCATATTGGTAACAATCAAACTCCGCGACATTATCAAGAATTACTTCCCAAACCCCATCGGAAATCTTAGTCATTGGACTTTTAGTACGATTCCAATTGTTGAAATCCCCAATAACTGATACCTTTAAAGCATTAGGAGCCCAAACTCTAAAAATAGTTTTACCATCTATTATATGAGAACCCAAATACTTATATGTATAATAGTTTGTTCCTTGATGAAAATAATATAAACCTAAATCATCTTTCATATAAAATACCCCATAATAATCTAATCTTATTATACCACAACTGGAAATTATTTTCCACTTGATAATAAAAGAAAAAATGCCTTAAATTAAAATATTGTTTATTTCGACAAACAATCTTAATTTTAATCTAAGACATTATTTATTTTCTAGATACATTTTAATAATACGGGTATTAAATTATAATCTAATTCACTTATTGAAAAGATCTTTTTTCCCAAATCTTTAATTGATGCATCTACATGATATAACTTTTGTTTATCAATAATAATATACCTATCATGTACTTTATCAGTATATTCTACTTTTAATAAACCATATTGTTTATTAAAGGCTTCTATATCACTTCCTAGTATTCTTGAGGTTTTAATACTTGTAT
>JAFTPH010000059.1 GCA_017463365.1 Bacilli bacterium | reverse complement strand
TATTTTGTTTTTTAGTTTGGAATATTTCAGCAATTTGATTGGTTGTTAACCATACCGTATTTCGTTCATAATCTATTCTTACATCTAGTTCATATTCATTCGTTTTGTATTTTATGATTTCGTTATTATTCATTATAATCCCCCATTTTACTTCGTAATACATTTTCTGCAATAACTGAAACTTCGTCTAATTATTTATCACGATTAAATAATTATTATTTTCATATTTTAAACCCTACCTTATAATTTGTAATATTATATCATTATATGGTTTGTTTTAAAAGTATATAATCTTTTTTTAAGATTTTATAATAATTTTTCGAAAATTTTGAATATTATTTTTTTAAATAAAATAAAAGTCACATAAGAATAACCTTATGTGACTAAATTCATTATAAGTATCTTTTTAAGAACTCTTTAGTTCTTGGCATTTTTGGATTATTGAATAATTCTTGTGGAGTGCTTGCTTCTAAGATTTTACCATCATCCATGAAAACAACTTTTGTTGATACTTCTTCAGCAAAGCCCATTTCATGTGTTACGACTACCATTGTCATACCATCAGCTGCTAGACGTTTCATTACATCTAAAACTTCTCCAACAATTTCTGGGTCTAACGCACTAGTTGGTTCATCAAATAGCATGATTTTAGGATCCATACAAAGGGCTCTCGCAATCGCCACTCTTTGTTTTTGTCCTCCTGATAAACTTCTAGTGTCAGAATGAATAAAATCACTCATTCCTACTTGTTCTAAGAAATGTAATGCTTTTTCTTTAGCTTCTTCTTTATCACGTTTTAAAACCTTTGTTTGAGCAATCATACAATTTTCTAAAACATTCATATTTTCAAATAAATTAAATGATTGGAAAACCATCCCGATTTCTTCTCTAATTTTATCAATATTTACCTTTGGATCATTAATATTAACACCATTAAATAAGATTTCTCCACTTGTAGGTTCTTCTAATAAATTTAAACATCTAAGAAGAGTTGATTTACCTGATCCAGATGAACCAATAATTGCTACTACCTCACCAGAATAAATATCTAAATCAATTCCTTTTAAAACTTCTAATTGGTCGAAGTTTTTATATACATTTTTAATTTCAATTATTTTTTCCATAAAAACCTCTCTCCTAATTCGAACTTGGTAATGGTTTTGCTATTAAATTCATACGTTTTTCAATAACTCCTAATAATTTTGAAATACCATATGTTAAGCATAAATAAATTATTGCGGCAATAAATATCGCATCACTATTCGCATTTTTACCATTAATCATATCAATAATGAAGAATAAATCCATTACTGAAATAACACTTAATACTGATGTATCTTTAATATTAATTATAAACTCATTACAAATAGCAGGAAGGGAATTCTTAATTCCTTGAGGTAAAATAACATAGAACATTGCTTTTGATCTAGGCATTCCTAAACTTCTTGCTGCTTCCATTTGTCCTTTATTTAGTGATTCAATACCCCCACGTAAAACTTCTGTAAGATATGCGGTTGTATTTAAACTTACTGTGATTAATCCTGCTACTCCTACAGATAAAATACTATTTAAGATTCCTTGTTCAATATTTAGAAGATTTGCTAAAATACCTGGTAAGAAATAATAAATAATAATTGCTTGAACCATCATCGGTGTTCCTCTAAAAACAGTAACATAGATTTTTACAAATCCACAACCGATTTTCTTTAAGAAAGCAACAAATTCATTATCTTTAGAAGTAACTTCTAAAGTTCTTAAAGTAATAAATAGTAACCCTAAAATTAAACCAATAACTGTTCCAGCTAAACTTAGCCATATTGTTGTCCAAACCCCCATTAAAATAGATGAGTAGTTTTTAAGACAAATATATGCAAGTCTTATATTCAATCCCATTGTGGCAGCTTCTGCTTTTGTTAAAGATGACGCTGTAACAAAACTACGAACAATTCCTAATACTAAGAAATCTACAACAACCAAAGTAACAATAACAATTGTTACTAAATATAATATTCTTTTTATTTTTTGGTTTTTAACTACTAATAATAAAACTATTTCTGCAACTAATAACAAACCAGATACGATTTGTAAAATTAAGCCGGTTGTATTAGAACAAATAATTCTTATTCCTGATAAATCACTAGAAAAACTAGTAATTAAACCATAAATTAAACCAATTAAACAAAATAAAATATATAAACAATTTTCAAAACGACTTTTCTTATTAATAAAATTAAACATTATTCTGCATTCTTAGCGATTGCTTCATTCATTAATTGATTTCTTTCAGCTTCTGTAATAGATGCTAATACTTGGCTTACTTTATCATTTAAATCGCTGTTTCCTTTCGCAATAGCTATAGCAACACAAACATCTTCTTCTGATACATTAAATCCTTTTTCTAATTTGATGTATGTTAAATCAGGATTTGTTTCGATTAACCCTTTCGCAACAGGTTCTTCTAAAATTGTAATATCTGTTCTACCACTCTTAATTGAAGTAATAATTTCAGGAACACTTGATAAAGGTGTCATATGGTTAACACCAGTTAATTGATCAATTAAACTATCATATAAAGTTTCAAGTTGACCTTGAACATTGGCACCAGCGAAATCATCTAATGTTTTACCATTTACATATTTTGAATCTTTATTCATAACTAAAACGTGAGTTGAACGGTAATATGGAGCAGTAAAATCAACACTTAAACGACGTTCTTCAGTATCACTCATCCCAGCAATAATCGCATCAATTTGTCCAGCTTCTAAAGCATTAATTAATCCATCCCACTCAATAGCTTTAACTACTAAACGGCATCCCATGTTTTCCGCAATCTTTTTCGCAATTTGTACGTCATACCCTTCTGCATACAAACTTGTTCCATCAATTGGATAATTAGTATCTGTTTTAACACTTTCTGTCCAGTTAAATGGTGCATAACCACATTCCATACCAACAGTAAAAGTTGGACGATTATCAACTTCTGATCCACCACAACTTGTAAAAGTAATTAAACATACTACCATAAATAATAAACTTAATAATTTTTTCATAATTTTTATCTCCTTAACGTTATTTCATAATAAAAAAGCGTCTTAGACGCTTTTTCTATCATTTTGGTAAAATGAAGATTAGCGCCTCTACTTAAACCAAGTAGGAGTGTTATTGGTATTTCCAATAACCCCATATGATATTTATGCCTAAATATCATATTCGGCGATAGTTACCTTTCATTTATCTTCAAACGCATGCCTGCTAAGATAAATTACTCTGATATATCGCTACCTCTATCTAAAACTTTTTTATCTTGCCTAATTATACTAAATTCTATTGTTATTGTCAAATAATTAGACCTATATCATTACTTTTTAGCTTTCTTTTCTTTTTGAATTTTAAAATATTCTTTAATATTTTCATAAGTTGTTTCTCTAATTATTTTGTCTTTTGCGAGTTCTAAAAAGATTTTTGTGAATAAATTTTTAGTTTTTGAATCTAAGTTCATAAAATTTTTCACAATTTTTGGAAGTTCTGTACTAACTTCTGTTAATGTTGAGGAATTTGATTCTGTTAAAATCTTATATCCAATTTCCACAAAAACATGTTTAGTATGTTCATCCATTTTGCTAATCATATCTTTTAATTTAGCCTCTATATGCAGACTTTCTTTCGAACGTTCAGGAACATAACAAAAATCATTTAAACATACTTCCCAAGTAAATAAATCATGTTGATTTAATCCTTTTGCATTAGCTTTTACTACTTTTACTTCTTCATAGTGATCAAATAGACAACCGATAATGCTTGTATCTGGAACAAAAAAGACAATTTTTTTAATATTTTTATCAAAATCATCAATTAATTCAATATCTTCTGTTAAACCTGGTCCATCAAACCCAAATGTTTTTTCAATTTTCCGTTCAACTTTTGGTAAAGCATGAAGAGTTGAATATAAAGCAAGATTGGCTCCCTTTGAATGACCACAAACGTATAAATGACGATACTTTCTACTTACCGCTTCTAAATATGCACAAGAAAGATGTTGTCCTGCGGTAGTATCTACATAAAGCATATTAAAGTTTTCTTTCCAACCAATTAAAGTATCATCAGTTCCACTAAAAGATACAATTCTAGTATTTCGGTCTAAATCAATAGTTAAAGCAGAAAACTGCGTTTGATTAACATCATCAATTTCATTAATATAGTTCCCAATTACTAAATCTTTATATCGCGCTGCTTTTCCCATTTCCATAAAAGCATAAATAATATCTTCTGGCATTATTAATCCTAAACGATAATTAGTTTCTTTACAATGATCATTTAACTTAAGAGATGCAGCTTCAATTGTCATTTTAATATGTTTTTTATTTTTAATTAAAATCTCATCTAAATTTAGCATTGAAAGTTGAGAAAATAATGCGGCATCTAGGGCGTTAAAAGGTTCATAATCAAAAGACAAATCACCACGCCAAGCAATATAATCTCGTAAATTCCTTGTTTTATTCATAACTTATCACCTCTACTAACTATTATTATAATACTTTTTTAATTAAAAAAATACTAAAAACACTTTTTTATTTTTTCATATAATATAGTAGGTGATAGTATGACTAATGAAGAAATAAATCGTATTAGATCTCTTAAAACCCAAAATTTTGTCATATTTATGCTTATTATTGCGAGTTCTATGTCAATATATATCAATAATGGTCAAATAGACTTAATTATTAATCAAGAAAATTCAAAATATAGTGAAGAATTATTAAGTAAGATTGCGAAAATATCAAGTATTATATTTTGGCTTTCTGCTATTTATTTTACAATATTAAATTATAATACCTACCAAAAAGAAAAAACGAAGACAAATGCTTCGTTTTTATTAGCCGCCTTTTTAGCTTTACAAGCAAGTTCCATAAGAGTCTTCGTTTTATTTAACATCGACAATTCTACCAATCTATCCAGTGAAGATATTGTTTAAGATTCCGTAAATATACGATAAGAATAACAAATTGTTTCGGTTGTTAATACTTGAGCTGAATGTTGTAAAATAATGATTGCACACTCAGAATTATCAGCTGGGGCAGTAAAATTAACCATTTCGATATTATTGTATGTGGTTGACCCAGCACTATAAACAACCCCATTATACATCAAGCGAATATCATAGTTCGTTCTTGCGGCTGTTGTTGTATCATCTTCATCAGCATATGAGAACCACGCAATAGAAGCTTGAACTGTTTCTCCTTCATCTAATACAAACTCATGGCGATGAACGACCGTATTAGTTTCTGATGTAGAATAGGGAATACTTTCATAATAAATAATATTATCACAAATATTGATGTAACTAAATTCACCAGAACCCATCTTCTCATCAAAACCATTATCTTCATCATAATAATAATCATCTAGTGTTCTTGTCGCATTAGTTGTAATAAGCGATATAAGTTTCATTGGATTATTAGTTAAACTTGGATATCTTTCAAGAATCAATGCACATAACCCACTAACAAAGGCACATGATAAGCTTGTCCCACTATCAACTCCTGATATATTAGGGATTCCTATACTAAACCCTTTAGCCATTACAGTAGGTTTAACGGCTGACCCTGTTGCTGTCATGTAACATGAAAAATCACGCCAATAAAAATCAGTATCAATAGCTCCTACTGTAATCGCATTAAAGGCTAGTCCTGGATCATCAACGTAATAGTTACTTGTTCCATTAGTGTTTCCAGAACTAGCGACAAATATTTGACTATAAACTCTCGCAGTATAGTCAACATAAGCCGATGTTGAGCCATATACCCCATCTTTGTTGAGATTGGAAAAGCTCATGTTAATGATATCAGCACCATTTTCAATTAACCAATCTACTTCTTCACAGATCCCTCCATTTATCTGTGAAGTTAGAAATGCTACATCGCACGCTACCCCATCTATCCCCCCGATGATTGAAGCAACCTTTGTAGTGTGTTCACTAGCAGTTTCAGTAAAACCTGATTGATCGTGAATAGTAACATCAACCCCCACAAAATTTTGATGACTGGTATCAATAATTCCATTTTCTAATAAGCCAACAACAACACCATCTCCTGTGTAATTTCGATAAATTACGTCGTTTGCCGCTCCAGCCATACCTGTACCATCTAATAATGTATCAACATACCCTACACTATTTGTTAAATACTGTACATAGACTTTTTTTACATTACTATTCGCATTTAGGTTTTTTAAAATTTCTTCTTTGTTCATGTCAAACTGCCACTGAACATATGTATATTCTATAAAAGGCGTTAGTGTAGAAATATACATTGATTGGTAATCCCCGATGTTTAAAGTTTCAACAAGTTCATTGTTCATACGCGTATGATATTCTTGATAATCTTTTTTATAATAAGAGTGATACATATAACTATTCATGCTCATTGGATCTAACCCTTCTACCATATTAATAGGATCACGATCATATTCTAGCATAACCATCAACACAACTTTTTGATTATTAATATCTACATTTCCCTCAAGTGATAAATCAGCATCACAATATCCACCTGTTTCGTATACAATTTTATCTAGTGATAAACTGCGAGATTCATTATCACTAAGATCATAGCCAAAAAAGATAAGTGATGCACTTAGTAAAATTCCTACTAAGCAATAATTAATTACTTTAAGCATCGACAGCGCGATATCCTAACATTTTTTAACGCCTTCACTATATATAACGTTTGAGAATTCAAAAATTGACACGTTTTTTGCGTTTTAGTTCAAAATAGCCTCGAAAATTTTATCAAATAGTTATAACTTGCCTATTCTTTTTCGAATAAATACTTTGTAACTTTATCAAGATATGACAGGCTAAATTTGATACTTGTTGGTTCATTTTCATCAATAATTCCTAAAATACCATAGCGGTTATTTTTATTAACTACTGCTTCAAATTCATTATTTCTAATAATAATATTAAAATCTTCTTCTTGGTAATCAAAGACATAGATATAAACTGTCTGATTAATATGTCCACCTTCGCCATCTAATTTATAAGTTTTACCCTCAAAAATGTATAAATCAACATTTTCATCTACTTCTACAAGGTAGGCAGATTCATACTTAAAACCATATTCACAATATTTTCGTAATTCATCTATTTCTTCATTACTTAAAACATTATTATCTTCTGTAAAGTTTACCGGAATATCATTTATGAATTGATATTCATTATTTTCAATACTTTGATCACTCATTATTACTCCGATAAATACTAAACTGATTATTAAAAGAACAGTTGTACAAATAGAACTATATTTCCAATATAGATTCATATCAAAACGTTTCTTTGGTTTTAACATACCATCTGTAAAAATATCATTAACACTAATATCTAGTTTTGGAAATTCTTTTTTAAATAGTTTTTGAACTGATTTCTTCATTATTTCATCTCCTTTTCGTTAATAAACACTTGGGCTTTTTGGTATACTTCATTGTATTTTTCTTTTGCTTTAGGTCTTGATATACCCAATACTTTTCCCATATCAGTATAAGATAGTTTTGTTTCTATACGATATACTAATACTTCAAAATCAGCTTCACCTAAGTATTCTTTTAGTTCATCTATTAAAGATAGAGCTTTATTATCTTGGGGTATTTCTCTTTGATTCATTACAATATTATCATCGTAACTAACAATACTTCTGAATTTTGATATTTTTCGGTAATAATCAACAATATGGTTTTTAGCAAGAATAATGATCCAAGAAGAAAGGTCACCTTTATCAGAAGAATATTGATCTACTCTGTCATAGATTTTCATAAATATTTCTTGAACACAATCTTTGATATCTTCATCATTATACAAATAATTTCTACTCATACAATAAAATGTATCTTTATATTTATCCACTAAATACTTATAAGCCTCTTCATCTTTAGCACGTAATTTGTTTAATAAATTCATTTTTATCTCCTTCAATTTAAATTTTGTCATATTTTGAATTCTAAATGTTAGATTCACATATAATTGTAAATCAATACATATTTTACCAAAACATATCAAATAAACAAACTTTTAAACATTTTAAACCTATTTTCTTTGCATTTTTTCGTTTTTTCGCATTTTATTAATAATTACACTAATTTTATCAAAAAGTTTAAACATCGGCTTATTTATGCTCAAAAATAACGTTCTAGAAATAAAATAAAAAGGCTTTTTAAGCCTTTTCACTTTTTTTAGTTTTTATTAAGTTTATTAGAACATAAATCATTATTAAAGCAATAACTGTTCCAATTAATATAACAAACATTGTTGAAACTGGTACTTGTTTATCAAAAAAGTATATATTACAGTCAACTCCATTTTTAAAATCAATGATAGATTCTTTTGGAAGGCCTAATCTTTCTAACTCTTTAAAAGCCCCTTGCATAGCATGATTTCTTAAAAGAGCTGTCCCATATGTACCTGGTAAGAAAGATATTACTTTTTGTAATCCTTCTGAAAAACTAGAAATTGGCATATATGCTCCACAAATGAAACCATAACATGAACTAATAATTGTTCCAACAGCTGATATTTGACCTTGACTAGTTAAGAAATAACCAATAATTGATGACAATACTGTTCCAAATGTCACAAGGATAATAATATCTAAAAGTAGTAAAAATACATCACTTACTGACATATACCATCCAACTGTTGCCATATAACCTAAACAGCATCCTCCCGCAATCATACATATTATTAATGTACTAATAAAAGTTGAAATAAAATAAGCTAGCGATAATGTCGTTTTTTTGGCAGGCGCAATCAGTAAATCTTGGTATGCTCCGTTTACTTTATCTTGAACCATTAACATATTTGAACAAAAAGCTACCGTTATACAACATACAGCTAAAAGTGATGATGCAAGTTGTGATGCTACTAAACCATCAATTACTTTAACAAATTCTTCATTTTTAAGTAAAATATCCGGCATATTCATTATGAAAGAATCACGGTAAACATTACCTAAAAAGGAAACATATAAGACGAGTAAAATTAGTGGTGTAATTAGTGAGGTAAAAAACATCCCCTTATCTTTGAAAAACAATTTAATATTTCGTTTAATCATTATTCCTAAAGTTTTCATTTATTTAATCCTCCCGGTAATTTTTTACCAGTAACACTTAAGAAAACATCATCCATTTTACCTTTAGTAATTTCATAATCAACAAAAAGATGAGGTTTTTCCATAATTAATTTTGTTGCTTCTTTGGTATTTTTTACTTCAATTCGGTATGCATCTGGTAATTTTTCATATGGTAAACCTAGTTTTTGAACATCTTCTAAGTTAACTGAATAAAGGGTTATAAAGTCATTCGTATACTTGTTCTTTAATTCTAATGGTGTTCCTTCAGCTGACTTTATACCACTATCTAAAATAACGACATAATCAGCATCCGTTACTTCTTCCATATAATGGGTAGTTAAAAACACAGTAATTTTTTCTTCTTTTCTTAAGTTATTAACAATATCCCAAACAAGTTTTCGAGTTTGAGGATCAAGTCCGGTTGTTGGTTCATCTAAAATTAAGATTTTTGGTTTATGAATTAAAGCTCTTATGATATCAATTCGGCGTTTTTCTCCCCCTGATAACTTTCCATAAGTTCGCTTCATTAAGTTATCTATTAAAAACAATTCACTTAATTCTTTAAGACGTTTCTCAAAATCACTTCCATATATTCCATATAACGCCGCTCTACTTTGAAGATTATCATAAACAGATAAATCTTTATCTAATACTGATTTTTGATATACAACCCCAATTTTATTTTTGATTTTTTGAACATCTTTTTTAGTATCAATTCCATCAATTATAACCGTTCCTTCATCAGCATCAAGTTCTCCACACATAATCGATATTGTTGTTGATTTACCTGCTCCATTTAATCCTAAAAATGCATAAAGTTCTCCTTCTTTAACTTTTATACTTAAGTTTTGAACAGCTTTTATATTTTTAAAACTTTTGGATAAATTAGTAATTTCAATAATATTCATTTTTATCACCTTCTACCACATTATACTATTTAATTTTTCAAAAATCAAATAAATGTATAAAAATGTATTTTTGTGTATTTATTATCAATAATAAAAAAAGCTCATGTATGAGCTTTTTTAATGTTTCATTCTTCTAAGTTCAGCTAAATCATAAATCAATTTTTCTGTTTTTTCCCAACCTAAACATGGGTCAGTAATTGATTTACCATAAATTCTTTCATCAGCTTTACAAGAACCATCTTCAATATATGATTCAATCATTAAACCTTTTACAAGTTTTAATACTTTGTCATTATGACGAGTACTATGCATGATTTCTTTCGCAATACGCACCTGTTCTGCCCATTTTTTACCAGAATTTGCATGGTTTGTATCAACAATTACTCCAGGATTTACAAGACCTGATTTTTCATATAAATCACATAAATTAATTAGATCTTCATAATGATAGTTAGGATGTGAATTACCTTGTTCATCAACATAACCACGTAAAATTGCGTGAGCTAAATTATTACCTGTACTTACTACTTCCCAACCACGATAAATAAATGTATGACTATGTTGCGCAGCGTTAATGGAATTCATCATTACTGATAAATCTCCACTAGTTGGATTTTTCATTCCTACAGGGATATCTAAACCACTTGCTGTTAAGCGATGTTGTTGATCTTCTACTGATCTTGCTCCTACAGCAACATATGATAATAAATCTGATAAATAACGATGGTTTTCAGGATATAACATTTCATCAGCACAACTAAATCCTGTTTCTTCTAAAGCACGCATATGTAATTTTCTTATCGCAATTAACCCTTTTAACATATCAGGATCAGATAACGGATTTGGTTGATGTAACATCCCTTTATATCCTGCTCCTGTTGTACGTGGTTTATTAGTATAAATTCTTGGAATAATAATAATTTGATCAAATACTTCATCTTGGACTTTTCTTAATCGTTTAATATAATCGATTACCGCATCTTCTCTATCTGCTGAACATGGTCCAATAACTAAAATCAATTTATTACTAACGCCAGTAAATACTTTTGTAATTTCTTCATCATTTCGTTTTTTAATTTCAGCTAACTCTTCACTTAGTGGGTATAAATTCTTGATATCTTGTGGAGTTGGTAATTTTCTTAAAAAATTCATATTCATAATATAAACACTTCCTATCTGTCAAAATAACTTCTTCTAATTGTTGAAAGACGCATAATATCTTTCATTTTTTCAACATCATCATTTTCAATGGTTTCTTTTAATTCATTAAATTGTTTTAAAAATAAATTCATTTGGTTTAATAATTCTTCTTTATTTAACAAGAATAATTCACTCCACATATTTTCATTGATTTTCGCAATTCTTGTTAAATCTCTAAATGAGTCTCCAGTATATTCAACTAAATCACTTGATTCTTTACATGTCATTAAGGTTACCGCAATACAGTGGGTAAGTTGAGATAAGAAACCAATCATTTCATCATGTTCTTCTACTGATAATGTTGTAATATTTTTAAATTCTAGCACTTCCGCAATATCTCTAACTGTTGACATCCCGGTTAGAGTCGTTTTAATAGTTGGCGTTATAATAAAATTAGCCTCTTTAAACATTTCTTTCGTGCTATTTTTTACCCCACCTACTTCGCGACCAGCCATCGGGTGAGCTCCAACAAATTCCACATCGGTTCTTAAAAAACTATTTAATTCGTTAATTAACCATCCCTTAACTCCGGTAACATCAGTAATTAAAGCTCCAGGTTTAATAAAGCTTTGATATTTTTTCAACCATTCAATCATAACTTTTGGGTATACCGCAAACACCACAATATCAAACATTTCCACGAATTGTTTTCTAACTACTGTATCACCACTTGTGATAATCCCTTTATCATAAGCATATCTAATTGCTTCTTTATCTACATCAAGACCTCCTACATAGTATCCCGCATCAGTTAAACCTTCTGCGTATGATCCACCTAGTAGACCCATTCCAATAATTAGAATTTTTTTATCATTCGTCAACATTATAATGCACCTCAATTCCAAGTCTTTCTAAATCTTTAAAAAAGGCAGGATAACTTTTATTTACTGCTTCTACTCCATCAATTGTTCCCCCGTATACACTTGCCATTACCGAAAGCATCATCACAATACGGTGGTCATTTTGACCATTTAAGAGTTTTTTTGGTTTACTTAGTATTTGTTTGTCGATAACCACAAAATCGTCAAATTCGCTCAATTTTGCCTGAAATTTGTCAATTTCAGCATCAACTGCTAATATTCTATCACTTTCTTTGATTTTTAATCTTTTAGTACCTATAAATTTAGCCCCATGCTTCATAGCAGCAAAACCAAACATAATAGGACCTAAATCAATACAATTACTTAAATCTAATATTTGAAAATCATCACTTAATAATTCAAAATACTTTTTATATACTTTATCACCTTGATAAGAATCAGGATTTAAACCAATAAGTTCAACATTTCCCCCAAAATAATTAAAAGCATCTAAAAAAGCAGCGTTCGAATAATCACCTTCTACAAAATAATTATTTGGTTGATATTGTTGATTACCACAAATATTATATATTTTTTCTTGTTCATCAATCTTAATACCTGCTTGTTTTAAAACATCTAAAGTAATATCAATATAATTCTTACTTTCTAAAGTATTAGTTATTTTAATACTACTATTTCCAGCTAATAATGGTAAAGCAAATAATAAACCACTTATAAACTGACTACTAATATTTCCAGGTATTATAAATTCATCACTAGATAATTTACCAATAAACGTAATACTTGTTTTTTCTTTAATAACTTTAATATTTTGTTTTAAACATATTTCTTCATATGGTAAGATACCTCTTGATATTAATTTCTCTGTCCCAATAAATTTAACTGTTTTTCCAGTTAATAAGGCAATCGGAATAAAAAATCTTAAAGAGCTACCACTTTCTAAACAATCAAATACCAGTTCACTATCTAAATCTTCAAAATTAACAATTGTATTAATTTTAATTATTTTATTATTACCATTAACATCATCTAATATTTCGATATTTTTACCCAATGTTTTTAAACAATTAATTGTCGCTATAATATCATTACTTAAAGCAACATTACTAACAATACTTTCTTTATCACTTAAGGATGCAGCAATCAGTAAGCGATGTGCATAACTTTTTGATGGTGGTACAACTACTTTACCATAAGCAACACTTGGTTCAATTCTTACTCTCATGCTACTTCCCTCCTCGTATAATATAAATTGTTCATAAATATTTTAATTGACAATGAACTAATATCAATTTATTTCATATTAATTATGTTAAAATATTATTGATAGCACTGTAGACTATTTTCTTTTCCTCCTTACAGCATAGACTG
>JAFTPH010000058.1 GCA_017463365.1 Bacilli bacterium | reverse complement strand
ATACAAGTATTAAAACCTCAAGAATACTAGGAAGTGATATAGAAGCCTTTAATAAACAATATGGTTTATTAAAAGTAGAATATACTGATAAAGTACATGATAGGTATATTATTATTGATAAACAAAAGTTATATCATGTAGGTGCCTCTATTAAAGATTTAGGAAAGAAAACTTTTTCGATTATTGAATCAGATAATAAAATAATAAAAAACTTATTAGAAAGCATTCTGTAATTAGCAATTGTTTTTTCTTGACATATAATAAACTGATGAGGTGAATATGAAAATAGTATTAGGGGAGAAGAATGATAAAAATTTGTTATTTGCTGAAGAAATTGGTGGTATTTTAGCTAGTGAAATATGTGGGATTAAACATTTAAAACAACTTGTTGATATTTATATTCCTTATAATAAAATTTTAGATAATGGATTTGTTGAAAATACAAATGTTTATTTAGAAGAAGTTTTATTAGTTATGAAAATTAATAAAATATATTATGCGGGAAAACTTACTAATTACATAACAGAAATAAAAAAAATTTATCATGTGGAAATTTATACAGATTTATCTGTATAATCCCTGCCTCATCATTATATAATTTTAGTTAAATATTTTTTCTTCTTTTTCAAGAAAAAAGTTGGGAAATGTAGTATAATAATACTATGATTTAATGGGGCTTTATGCCCTAAAGTATTATTTGTAATCTTAGAAAGGATACTAATATGAGTGTAGATAAAAAAGCTTTATTAGAACGACAAAAGAAAATCCGTAATTTTTCCATTATTGCTCATATAGACCATGGTAAAAGTACTTTAGCTGACCGTATATTAGAGTATACTGGTACTTTAGAAACACGTGAAATGAAAGAACAAATATTAGATAATATGGATCTTGAACGTGAACGTGGTATTACTATCAAGTTAAATGCAGTTGAGTTAAATTATCGTGCTAAAGATGGACAAGACTATATTTTCCATTTAATTGATACTCCAGGTCATGTTGACTTTACATATGAAGTGTCTCGTAGTTTAGCAGCTTGTGAAGGGGCTGTTTTAGTGGTTGATGCATCTCAAGGAATTGAAGCTCAAACGTTAGCTAATGTTTATTTAGCAATTGATAATGATTTGGAAATCTTACCATTAATTAATAAAATTGATTTACCATCTGCTAATCCTGAGAAAGTGAAAAAAGAAGTTGAAGATGTTATTGGACTTGATGCAAGTGATGCGGTTTTAGCATCAGCTAAAGAAGGGATTGGAATACCTGAATTATTAGAACAAATCGTGGAAAAAGTTCCTTGCCCAACTGGTGATCCTGATGCACCATTACAAGCTTTAATTTTTGACTCTTATTATGATTCTTATCGCGGCGTTGTTCCGCTAATTAGAATTAAAAATGGGACTGTTAAAAAAGGTGATAGTATTAAAATGATGGCAACTGGTGCAGTATATGAAGTTACTGAAGTTGGGGTAAGTACACCAAAAGAAAAGAAACGTGACTTTTTAACTGTAGGAGATGTTGGATGGGTTGCAGCCTCAATTAAAGATGTTTCAACTGTAAATGTTGGGGATACAATTACTCTTGCGGGAAGTGAGGCAAGTGAAGCTCTTGCGGGATACCGTAAATTAAATTCAATGGTTTTCTGTGGAATTTATCCAATTGAAGCTAATAAGTATGATGAGTTAAAAGAAGCATTTGAAAAATTAAAATTAAACGATGCTTCCTTAACCTTTGAACCTGAAAATTCTCAAGCTTTAGGTCATGGTTTCCGGGTTGGATTCTTAGGGCTTTTACATATGGATGTAATTCAAGAAAGAATTGAACGTGAATTTAAAATTGATATTATTGCGACATCACCAAGTGTAGACTATCATGTTTATTTAACAAATGGTACAATGATAGAAGTGGATAATCCAAGTTTACTTCCAGATTTAACAACAGTTAAACATATTGAAGAACCATACGTTACAGCTACCATTATGGTGCCTAGTGAATATGTTGGGGCAATTATGGAATTATGTCAAGCTAAGCGTGGAACGTTTACTGACATGCAATATATTGATGAAAATCGGGTTACTTTACATTATGATATTCCACTTGCGGAAATCGTATATGATTTCTTTGACCGTTTAAAATCAACAACTAAAGGTTATGCTTCCTTTGACTATGAACTAAGTAGTTATCGTGAATCTAAACTTGTAAAACTTGATATTCTATTAAATGGTGAAAAAGTTGATGCATTAAGTGTTATTATTCATAAAGACTTTGCTTATTCAAAAGGACGAGCTTTAGTTCAAAAATTACGTAAAGTTATCCCAAGACAAATGTTCGAAGTTCCTGTTCAAGCGGCAATTTCTAATAAAATTATTGCTCGTGAAAATATTGCTGCTTTAAGAAAAGACGTTTTAGCTAAATGTTATGGTGGGGATATTTCTCGTAAAAAGAAATTGTTAGAAAAACAAAAAGAAGGTAAGAAACGTATGAAACAAGTAGGAAGCGTTGAAATTCCTCAAAATGCCTTCTTAGCGGTCTTAGAACTTGATGAAGACTAATCTTGGACTTTATATTCATATTCCGTTTTGTCATCATATTTGTAATTATTGTGATTTCTTTAAAATGGTGGCATCGACTAAATATCAAGATAAATACGTTGATTATTTATTACTTGATTTAGAAAGAAATATAAAAAAGAATCCATCAACGATTTATATTGGTGGAGGAACACCAAGTAGTTTAAGCTTAGATAATTTAAATCGTTTATTTAATAAAATTAAAAACCTTGTAAATTTAGAAAATATTTTAGAATACACTATTGAAGTGAATCCAGAAGATATTAATCTTGATTTAATTGAATGTTTAAAAACTTCAAATGTTTCAAGAATTAGTTTAGGTATTCAAACCTTTAATCCAAGACTTCAAAAAGTTATAAATCGCTATTGTGATTTTGATGATATTAAACAAAAAATTGATTTATTAAAGAAACATGGATTTCATAACATAAACGTTGATTTAATGTATGGAATTGGTGATGAAACTTTAGTTGAAGTACTTGAGGATTTAAATAAAATGTTATTGTTAAGACCAACTCACATTTCAACTTATTCATTAATTCTTGAAGAAAAAACAATTCTATATTATCAATATCAAAAAGGTTTATTTAAATTATGTGATCCTGACTTAGAAAGTACAATGTATTATGAAATTGTTAAAGTACTTAAAAATCAAGGTTTTAATCACTATGAAATAAGTAACTTTGCGTTACCTAATCATGAATCTCTTCATAATCTCATATATTGGAATAACGAAGAGTATTTTGGAATTGGTGCTGGTAGTAGTGGTTATTATGAAGGACTTAGATATAAAGTTAATCCTAAAATTGAGGATTATTATCATGCTTTAGAATATAATGGTTCTTTATATGTTGATGAAGAATTAATTGATGATGATACTAAAATGTGGGAAGAATTGATGTTAGGATTAAGAAAAATAGAGGGAGTTTCTATTATTGATTTTAGAAAAAAATATAAAAAAGAAATATTTATGGTTTTCCCTAACATTAATTTATTAACTAAACAAGGTTTTTTAGAAGTTAAAAATAATTATTTACGAATTACAGATAATAACTATTATATTTCTAATTCAATACTCACAAAATTAATGTAGGTGAGATTTTGAAAAAATTTAACATTCCCTTAAAATTAAAAATCATAATTGGTTTATTTTTATGTGGGATATTAATAGGGATGATTGTTCATAATGATTTAATAACAATAACCTATTTAGAAAATATATCAAAAATAAAAATGTTTATTAATACTTTTACAATAAACATTTGGATCTTTTTTATAATTTGGTTATTAGGGAATCATTATTTGGGGATTGGTTTTATTTTAATTATTACGTTTTTAAAGGGATATATTGAAGGGCAAACAATTATTTCTTTTTTAAAATTAGTTGATAATTTAAAAATTATTAATTTAATATCATTTGTTGTTTATTGGTTATTTATGATTCCGCTTTTTATTTGGTTAGTAAATAAGGAGGCGGTTTTAAATAAATCAAAAGATGATAAAACAATATATCTTGTATTGATTATTACTGCGTTATTTAGCTTAATAATTGCGTTAATAAACTAGAGGTGAAAAATGAAAGAACTTGCTACAGAATATCGTTATTACTTGCGTAGTGAAAGATCTATGCAACCAAATACTATCTCATCATATGTTCGTGATATTGAGGCATATTTAGCATATTTAGAAGATGTTTTATACATTGATGAAGTTGATTTAATAAAAGAAGATGATATTACAAGATTCTTATTAACTTTAAAGAAAAAGAAATATTCATCTACTTCAATTAGTAGATATTTAAGTAGTATTAAATCTTTTCATAAATTCTTGTCAAAAGATGGATTAACTAAAAAGAATGTAGCAATTCAAATTTCTTCACCTAAAATTGATAAAAAATTACCAACAGTTTTAACTGTTGATGAAGTTTCAACATTGCTTGATAGTATAAAAGGGGACAAACCTTTAGATTTAAGAAATGAAGCGATGTTTGAATTAATATATGCATGTGGTTTCCGAGTATCCGAACTTGTTGGTTTAAAAATCAATAATTTGCATTTGACTAGTAAAATGATTCAAGTTATTGGTAAAGGAGCTAAAGAAAGATTAGTTCCAGTAAATGATTATGCAATTAAAGTATTGAGAAAATATTTAGTAGAAGCAAGACCTTTATTATTAAAAAATGGGAAGGATAATGGTTTTGTTTTCTTGAATAATTTAGGTAATGGATTAAGTAGAGTAGGATTTTTTAAATTACTTAAAGATTTAGCGAAAAATGCGGGAATTACGAAAGAAATTTCACCTCATACGTTAAGACATTCATATGCTACGCATTTATTAGAAAATGGGGTAGATTTACGTTATATACAAGAGTTATTAGGACATGAAGATATTTCAACTACGCAAATTTATACTCATTTAAGTTTAGGAAAAGTTAAAGAGATTTATAAAACTGCTCATCCACGAGAAAGGGAGGAATAAAATGAAAAAGTTTAAAAGAATATTTGTTATTGTGGCTGATTCTTTAGGTGTAGGAGAATTGCCTGATGCGGAAAAATATAATGATGTTGGGGCAAACACGTTAGGTCATATTGCGAATAAATATAAAGGTTTTAATATTCCAACTTTAGAAAAATTAGGTATTGGTTATTTAACTCGTTGTGAAACAGTTTCGGCTAATCTTGCACCTAATGGAATTGTGGGAAAAATGGGTGAATTAAGTGTTGGAAAAGATACTTTAACTGGTCACTTTGAAATTATGGGTTTAGAAGTAAAAACGCCATTCCCATCATTTACTGATACGGGATTTCCAATTGAATTAATCGAAGAACTTGAAAAATTTTCAGGTCGCAAAGTAATTGGAAATATTTCCGCAAGTGGAACAGAAATTATTAAAGATTTAGGTGAAGAACAACTTGCAACTGGAGCTTTAATTGTTTATACTTCTGCAGATTCTGTTTTACAAATTGCAGCAAACGAAGAAATTATTCCCCTTGAAGAATTATATCGTATTTGTGAGTATGCTAGAAAGATTACTATCCAAAATCCAGAATGGATGGTTGGGCGTATTATCGCAAGACCATTTGTAGGAACAAATAAAGAAAACTTTAAACGTACCACAAATCGACATGATTATGCCTTAAAACCATTTGGTAAAACAGTTCTAAATAGTTTAAAAGATAAAAACTATGATGTTATTGCGGTTGGAAAAATTAATGATATTTTCAATGGTGAAGGAGTTACCAAATCTTATAAAACAGTAAGTAATAGTAATGGGATGGATATTACGATTGATTTATTAAAAGAAGATTTTACAGGACTTTGTTTTGTAAATTTAGTTGATTTTGATGCTTTATATGGTCACCGTCGTGATTTAGATGGTTATGCCAATGCAATAATGGAATTTGATTTACAACTTTATGAATTTATTCAAAATATGAATGAAGATGATTTAGTAATGGTTGTTGCTGACCATGGTAATGATCCTGTTCATCATGGAACTGATCATACAAGAGAATATACACCTTTAGTTATTTATCATCATAATGTGAAAGGAGGAATTCTTCCAGTTTCAAAAACTTTCGCTGTTGTTGGAGCAACTATCGCTGATAACTTTGAAGTTGAAGCTCCGGTAATTGGAGAAAGTATCTTGGAAAGAATAACAAAATAATGTTTACATATCAAATAAAATTCGATGATCAAACAGACTTAGAAGTTTACATTTGGGCTCCGGAAACAGAAGAAAATGTTAAAGGGGTTATTCAAATAGTTCATGGTATGGCAGAATATATGCCAAGATATAATGAATTTGCTTCATTTTTATCATATAATGGTTATGTGGTAATAGGTTGTGATTTATACGCGCATGGTAAAACTTGTGGTAATCCTGATGAGGTTGGGGTTGTTACAAGATATGATTTTATGATGTCAATCATGAAAAGTGTTAAAATGGTATATGAAGAAGTTGGTTCGCGTTTTTATGAACTTCCTCATTACCTATTTGCACATAGTATGGGTTCACTAGTGGCTCAAAGATATATTGAATTATATCCTGATGATTTTGAAAAAGTAATTTTATCAGGAACTGATTATCCAGGGATTAAATATGTTGGAGCTAAAGTGTTATCAAAATTATTTATGAAGAAGAACTATGTTAAATATTCTAAATTTATTGATAATTTAGGAGCAGGAGGATTCAACAAAAAATTTAAAAATGAACATCAAAAATATGCTTGGTTATCAAGAGATTTAAATACAGCTTTAAAATATGAAAATGATCCATATTGTGGTAAGATGTTCCCGGTTGATTATTATTATTCGTTATCTAGAATGTTGGTAGAATCACATAAAAAAGCCAATATATTAAAAATTAATCCAGGAATCTTAATTCAAATTATGAGTGGATCAAATGATCCAGTTGGTGGATTTGGAAAAGGTCCAAAACAATTAAGTAATTGTTATAATAAAAATGGAATTGCGACTAGATTAATTTTATATCCAGATGCTCGTCATGAATGTATTAATGAAATTCCAGGAACTAAAGAAAAATTCTTTAATGATGCATTAGCATTTTATGATAATATAATATAAAAGTGTTAGTTAACATTATGGTTAACTAACACTTTTTTTATAATATTCAGTAATGTAAAATGTTCTAGTGTTTTAATAGGCTGTCAAAAATTCTGGTTCCGGAACTAGAAAATTTGACAGCCCTGTTTTTTTATAGAATTACATAAAAAAAGTCCTTCGTATTATAATGTTATCGCCAGATAAAAAATAAATGTTAATGGTAATGGTTATACTAATTTCTTTAGATTCAAAAATAGAGTTATATATGTAGTTAACAAAGATGTACCAATTAAATATATTATTAAAAAATAAATAAATTTCATTATCTGGCTAAAATAAAATCCCTACTTTTTCAAGTAGGGATTTTAGCACTAGAATTCTTTACAGCCCGTATTTTAACGTTTTTTCTTTTTTAACTAGCACTAGAATTTTTTACAGGGCCTAATATTCCACATAAGTATACTTTTATAAAATGTAAAAAATTTTAGAAATGCAATAAAAAATATTAAATTTTTTGCAAAAAAAACATATTTAATTTATAATATCCTCATAGAGTTTTATTCATATAAACGTATAATTTAATATACTATTTTTATTTTTAATTGGGAGGCTTATTTTATGAGCGAAAAGAAAAAGTTAAACGCAAAATTAATTGATAGGATACTAACAATTGTTGGAATTGTTTTATGTGTAATCTTATTACCGATATTATTAATGAATGTTACAATGATCATTAAAAGTTGGACTAACGATACTGAGGTACCTAGTGTTGGTAAAGTTATACCATTTATTGTATTGACAGATTCAATGGATCCTGAAATTAAAAGTGGAGATTTAATTATCTGTAACAAAATTGATCCAGATGAAGTTAAAGTTGATGATATTATTTCGTTCTTTGATCCAGCTGGAAATGGTGTATCAGTTGTAACCCATAGAGTTTTAGAAATTATTGAAGAAGATGGAACACTAAAATTTAGAACTAAAGGTGACAACAACAACACAGAAGACCAAATGTTAGTTCCAGCCGATAAAGTAATTGGAATCTATAAATTTAGAATTGGTGGACTAGGTAATGTAGCAATGTTTATGTCTACTACAGCAGGATTGATTTTATGTGTATTCTGTCCATTAGTTTTATTTATCGGATATGACATTGTAAGAAGAAAAATAAATGACAATAAGAATAAGCAAGATACCGATGCTTTACTTGCTGAACTTGAAGCATTAAAAGCTGAAAAAGCTGCTACACAAGCTTCAAATGATCAAGAACAAGAATAATAATTATTATTCTTGTTCGCTTTAATTTAGTTATTCATTCTCTAAAATAACGCCACTAATATTGAGATTGAATAAAACCGCGGTTTATTCGCAATAAACAAAAATCTAGAAATTTATTTTTAGAAAGGAGATAAAATTATGAAAACAAACAAAATGTTAAGAATCTCTGCTATTTTATTAGTTTTAACTCTATTATCTACATGTGTAATTAGCGGTACTTTCGCTAAATATGTAACAAAAGGAGAAGCTAGTGATACTGCAACAGTTGCTAAATGGGGGATTGAATTAACTGTTGCAGGTGAAGATGTATTATATGATGATGATAAAATTGCTAACGATGTTGCTGCTAAAGTTTCTGCAAGCAATTTAGCTGCTCCTGGTACTTATCAAAAATTAGCAAATGTTAAATTATCAGGAACTCCTGAAGTTTCATATAATATTCAAGTTGATGTTGATTTAAAATTAGAAAATTGGACTGTAAATGGAAATGATTACTGTCCGTTAGAATTTACTGTTGGAAGTACAGTAATTAAAATTGATGGAAGTACAATAAAAACAGTTGATGAATTAGAAGCTGCTGTTGAAAAAGCAATTATGGCTGCTATTACTGGTGGAGATGGTACAGTTAATAATAAAACTTATGATGCAACTCAACCTACTCCAGGAAGTGCAGGAGATTTAGATATTGTTTGGAAATGGGCATTTGATAATGGTGCTGAAGCAGATAAAAATGATACTGCATTAGGAAACGCTGCTACAAGAGCAACAATTAATTTTTCTTTAACAGTTACTGTAACTCAAGTTGACTAATTATTTAAACTAATAAAAAATAGCTATTTTTAAAAAAATAAAAAACAAAACAAATTAGAATTCTAAGATATTTAGGGCCATTAAGTGGCTGTTATGGCCCTAAATATAGAATTTCATATATAATTATATATTTTAAAGAACCTAAATATGTTTAGACTTTTTAAAATGTAAAATTATATAGGGAGGCTGTATTATGGATAATGAACAATTAAATAATGATGCTGTTAATACAGCACCAGAAAATAAGAAAAAAAGAAGTGCTTTATGGAAAATAATGTTAGTAATATCTATTATTGTATTATTATTAACATTGTTATCAACCGGAGCAGTAGTTGTTAAATTAGGTAAGTTATTGCCAAATTATACTGATGTTGTTGTATTAATTCCTATTTGGCCTGATTCAGAAGTTGTTGATAAAGATCAGGTTTGGACTACTGAGACAGATATAGATGTTTTTAAAGCATATTATTCTAATGATTCAGGTGAAATTACCGTTAAATCACATGATGGTAATAAAGTTGTTGCTCCTGGTGTTGAAGGAACATATCGCTTTGATATGCGTAATACTGGGAATGTTGCTTTGGATATGACGATGGAGTTTTCAACATCTGTTGATATGAATGGTTTAGATCTTGAAAATTTACCAATTGAGGTACGCATGCGTAATTTATACGGACAATATGTAATTGGTGGATATGGTAAAGATGACTATGTATCTTTTGATAAAGTAGAAAAATTCTTTGATAGTATGTCAGTTGGTAAAAATAGTTATATTTATTACGAACTTGATTGGCGCTGGAAATTTGAAGGTAATGATGCTTTTGATACTTTAATTGGTAATTTAGCAGTAGAAGAGGATATTGTTTTAACTGTTGAAATTAAAACTACTGCAACTCAAGCTGACAATGAAAATGCATATGGTGGTATTGAAATTGAAGATGTACCAACTGGTGGCGATTTTGATTTAGGTCCTTATATTGCTTTAAATATAATTATTATGATTATCATTATTATATTAATTATATTAGAACTTTATAAGCGTAAAAAAGACGAAATTGATAATAAAGATGGGATTGAAAATGAAAAACTTGAAAATCAAAATGAATAAAAAGGTTTTATTAGGGTTAAGAATTGGTTTATATGTTTTGATTAGTGTTGTTTTAGGATTAACAGTTTATTCATGGAATGCTAAAAATCTAACTGGTAATGCGTTGCCAATGCCGTTTGGAGTGGGTTCAGCAATTGTCCTATCTGGTAGTATGGAACCTGAATTAAGTGTTAATGATTTAATATTCATAAAAGAAGTTGATGAATATTTAGTAAATGATGTAGTTGTATTTCAAGAAAATTCTTCCCTTGTAGTACATAGAATTATTGAAATAAACGGTGATCAAGTTATCACTCAAGGTGATGCCAATAATGTTGCTGATGAAGCAATAGCTATGAGTGATATCAAAGGTAAAGTTGTAATGCATATTCCATTTGTTGGAAGTATTGTTTCTGCTATTAAAAGTCCTATAGGTATTGTATGTATTTTAGGTGTTGCAGTGGTATTACTTGTTTTATCTTATAGAAAAGAAAAAGATGAAGAAATAGAAAAAATAAATAAAATAAAAGAAGAGATTCGCAAATTAAAAGAAGAAAATAAATAGATTTGTCAAAAGGAGGGTACTTATGAATACTAAAAAACCATTAGGCGTTAGTTTTATCGTATTTTGTGTATTTTTCATATTGTTATTTTTAGTATTAATAAGCACATGGAAAATGACAGGGATTGTTGCTAAATTTGCATCAACAGATTCAGCAACAGATGAAGCAAGAGTTGCCAAATTTATTTATGTTGATAAAGATGTTACTTTTACAGATAATATAACAATTAAATTTGATCCGACTATGGCTAGTCAAACTTATCAAATTACAATTAATAATACTGGGGAAACAGTGGTTAATTGTGATGTTGAATGTAGCAGTTTAAATGTTTTGCCATTAGATATAAGTGTTGATAGTTCTGATTTTAATTTGGATTGTTCTGGAACAAAAACAGTTACAATAACTATAAATTGGGATAAAAATGTAATTGATTATAATAGTTATACTTATAGTAATTTAGTTGATTTATTAACAATTAAAGTTACTTGTACACAAATAGATTAGGAGGGTGAATATGAAATTAAATAAAAAATATTTAATTATAGTTGCAGCTCTATTACTAGTCTTGGTTTCAACGATTGTTGGTGTTACTTATGCTAAATATATTGCTAGTAATAAAGTGGATAAAGATGTTTATTCTGAAAATTTCTATTTTACAGTTGATGTATTAGGTGATACATTAGATAGTGATAAGTTATCAGCATCATATGAGTTCTATGGTGGTGATGAAAAAGTAATTTTGTTTAATGTTCAAAATTATTTTGATGAATTACGTATTACTGATAAAGAAATTAAATTTGATGTAAGTGTTGAAGCAACAAATGGAGCTACAGCTTCAGTTGATGTTTCAAGTGGTTCTTTAGTAGGAAAAAATAAAAATGATCAAACAGTTATATTAACTGTTTCTGCCGGTTATTCTGAAGGAACTGAAGTGACAGTTACAATTAAATCTTCGACACCATATGTTAAAACAATGAATTTGACATTTGTTTTACATACATATGATGCATCTGTAAAGTATTATGTTAAAGATGGTGTTGATCGAACATATGCGGAATTGGTTATTACATCAAATGTTGAAATTGGACTTGGAGAATTATTAGTGGATTACTCTAAAATTAATGTCGATAGTAATTTATTACAAGTTGATTTAACAAATTATTATTTACTAGATGATGATAGTGGTATATTGACTACTAAAACTAATGATGCGCTAAATGAGGGAAAAAGTTTTTATAATCAAGTTACGAATACAGTTGTAATAAAAGCTGATGAAGCAATTGTTATTAGATTTTTTAAATCTGATATAACAAAAAATTATACTATCCCTGAAACAATTTTAACTAAAAATAGTAATAAATATACGATTATTTTAGGTTAAATACAATATTGAATTTGATGATTGTATTATTTATTAAAAAAAGTATTATTTTTAAGAAAGGTTGTGTTTTTTGAATGAAATTAATAAAAAAGATGTCTTTTTTAGTTTTGTTTTTGAGTTTATTAATTTTATTTAATATAAATGTTAAAAGTGCTGATCCAATAAATGAAGATATTAAAATTATTTATAAATATGCTGATGTATCAGTTGAAAAGTTAACTAGTTATGATATTAACGTTAAATCTGTATTATTAGCAGATTATGATGAAATAGCTGAGTTATTAGATCCTAAAGATGATATTCAAGTTCTTCCTACAGAAATAATTGAAACTAGTGAATCTGCGATTGATAAAGGTGTTGTATATGAGGCGGCATTTGCGGGATGGAAATTGGTTAAGATAAATGATACTATTATTAATGAAAATCATTATTATCCTGATAATGATTTTATTTATAGTAATGATGAACCATTTGTATCTTTTGATGAAACGATTGTGTCTGTTACTTTTGAACCGATATTTGGTAAAACTATTTATTTAAGAGATAAACATAATTTTAATGATTTATCAAGAGTTTTTGGTGATAATCTTGATGTTGCTAAAATTGATTGGGATTTAGAAAAAGAATATGCTTATTCTTTAGCAGAAGCCTCTGCAAGTGATACTGATGAAATTGAAAATGTTGGTTCAAGTGCTAGTAATCCAGTATCGAATATTGAAGATGCGATGACTTTATTTGGAACAACTGGTGGTAAACTTGTTACAGTTAATCACTATACTTTTTCAGCGGACGACAGTTATTATGCTTATTCATCGGAGTATAAAAATGATAAAAGTAAATATTATATAAATTTCGGACAAAATATTACTAAAGGGGTTTTGACATTATCAGGTGAGAAGTTTGGGCGAGTTTCGGGAGATGATTCTGAAAAAAAATTAGAAATTGAAAAAAATAAAAATATTGATGAATATTATGAAAATGCATATTGGTATATGCATAACACTCGTGGTAATGGTATATTTTCAAATCAAAAGTATATTTCATTATATTTTTATTTTTGTTTTTATTGTAATACTAAACTTGAATCATTAAATATAGTTGGCTATCGTGAATCATACAATATTAGTGGTATAAGAACAACTGCAGATGCTTACTTTTTTTCCGGTGGAACAAATCGTTTTGTAATGATGCCAACTATAGATTTTTATAAAAGGGATACAATTGCTGCTAATTATGGAATAGATAGTAATTTATGGACCCATGTAGATTTAAATGGTGATATCAATTCAAAATATAGTGAAGGATTAATTAATGGTGCAGGAAGTTATTTACAATTAAATGTTGGTAAAAATATTAAAAATAATGGTTATGAAAATATTTATTTAACTTTACACGGAGAAAAAGATACTTTAAGTGGAAATTTTGATTCTTTTTATCATATTCATATAGCTCCTCATACATCATTTGGCACAAGCACAAGTGCATTAAAAAATATAAGGTTAAATAATATTCATGTATACTTAGATACTATAAGTATGGGACATTATTATGGTACGGAATCAAGTCAAAAGGCGAACTATGAATTTTTGACTAATTATTATGGTATTTATGCCAAAAATATAAAATGTAATTCTTTTGAATCTGGGTATAATGTAAGGTCTTTAAATATTAAAGAAATGGATATTGTTTTTGATGCTCCAGATGTTAATAATTTTTCTAATATGACTGATGTGTATATTGGAGGATTTTTAAATGACTCTAATCAAAATACGATGATTGTGAATTTTATAAATGATGTTGATGTTTTAGTAAAAGGTAATGTTAAAATTGGTAATTTATATGGCGGTGGAAACCAATTAGCAGTTAAAACTAATTTAGATAATAAGCTTAATATTGATATTGAGGGTGGATCAATTACTAATTTATATGGAGGTGGTAAAGGGGGATTATTGGATGCTGAAAGTGTCGTTTTAAATTTAAATAGTGGAACCATCGAAAATGTATTTGGTGGTGGAGCTGGAGGGATAGTTGAAATATATTATTCTAATAGCCCAACTGATTTTACGACTGGTTCATATACAAATTGTAAATATATTGGAAATTATGATTTATTTTATGTAAATTATGATGACACAATTAAAAATGTTGTTTATTATGGTCAAACAGTAAGTATTAACAAATATGTAATCGATTTTGCAGGTGAATCAAATGTTTTTGATACATTAAATTATACTTATTTGTATGCGGTTAATTCTAATAAAAAGGAAGTTATATCAAACTATTATACTAATAGTTCTTGTGTCTGCATATCTGATGCACCAGTTACAGTAAGTGATGGCATTTATATTAATGTCGATGGTGATGCAAATATTACTAATTCTATTTATGGTGGAGGAAAAAATGGAGCTGTAAATGGTAATAGTTATATTAATATTAAATCGGGAACTATTGGAAAAGATGTTTTTGGTGGAGGATTAGGTAATAGAACTACTTTTTACGCTAATGAAGCGTCTAGCAATTTTAAATTTGACTTAAATTTAAAACTTACAAGTAATGAAAATGCATTAACAAGCGAAAAATTTGATGAAATATTATTGAATGATTTAAATGGTTCTAGTCAAAGTAATTATGCCAAATTTTATAATTATATAGATAATAATGATTCAGCGGTTAATCCAACTAAGTTATTAACAGCATTACCAAAAAGATTAAATAAAACAGAATTTTTAAATATATTTTCTGATTATGTCTTTGAAGAAAATGGTGCTAAATATGTTGAAATATATGCTTCTTATATTAAACGTTTAGGATTAATTAATGGAGATATTGATATTAAAATTACTGGTGGGACTATTGAGGGAAGTATATTTGGAGGATCTGATGGGGAAGTTGCTAGTATTACAGGTAGTAGTAATGTTGAATATCTTGGAGGTACTATAAAAGGTACAATTTATGGTGGTGGAAATTTTGCTAGTGTATCTGAAAATACAAATGTTTTAATTAATAATACAACAATTGAAGAAGTATTTGCGGGAGGTAACTTAGGTGCTGTTAATGGTAATACAGTACTTAATGTTTCTGGTACTGCAGAAGTAAAAAATGCCTATGCAGGATCAAACCAAGCAAATATTGGAGGTGATTCAACTCTAAATATCGAAGGTGGAACAATTACTAATGCTTATGGAGCCAACAACCTAAGTGGTGATATCAAAGGAAGTGTCAAAGTAAATATAAATGGTGGAGATATCACTAACCTATATGGTGGAGGAAATCAAGCTGATGATAATTATACAACAACAATTGTTGTTAATAATGGTGAAATTAATAACCTCTACGGAGGAGGAAAAGAAGCCGCTGTAGGGAATGTTGATTTAAATATTAATAGTGGTAAAATCACTACATTATTTGGTGGTGGAGATCAAGGAGATACATTACAAAATATATCAATAAAAGTATCGTCAGGTACAATTAACACTTTATATTCAGGTGCAAATAAAGCTAATATTGGTGGTAATGTAACTACAACTATTTTAGATGGTACAATTCTTGATTTATTTGGCGGAAATAATGCTAGTGGAGATATTACAGGAGGCGTTAATGTAACCATTGATAATGGTACAATCACTAACCTATATGGTGGTGGTAATGAAGCTCATGATGACTATTTAACAACAATTACAAACAATAATGGTTTAATAGAAAATTTATATGGTGGTGGTAAAAAAGCTGCTGTAGGGAATGTTGTTTTAAATATAAATAGTGGTGAAATCACTACATTATTTGGTGGTGGAGATCAAGGAGATACATTACAAAATATATCAATAAAAGTATCGTCAGGTACAATTGGAACTTTATATTCAGGTGCAAATAAAGCTAATATTGGTGGTAATGTAACTACAACTGTCTTAGATGGTACAATTATTGATTTATTTGGCGGAAATAATGTTAGCGGAGATATTACAGGAGGCATTAATGTAACAATTGATAATGGTACAATTACTAACTTGTATGGTGGAGGTAACCAGGCTGATGATGATTACACATCAACTATAACATTAAATGGTGGATTAATTAATGTTTTATATGGTGGTGGTAAAGAAGCGGATATAATAAAAACAATCATCAATATAAATGGCGGAAAAGTAGAGACTAATTTATATGGTGGCGGATTTGCTGGTGATGTTGCAGATACACTAGTAAATATAAGTGGAGGAGAAATCATTAATAATTTATATGGTGGCGGATTTGAAGGAGATATTTTAAATTCAATAATAAATATTAGCCAAGGTATATTCGGAGGTAATATTTATGGTGGTGGATATGCTGGAACGGCTGAAACAACCAAAGTACAAGTTATTGAAAATAGTTCAGATTATGGGGTAATTTCGATTGCTGGAAGTGTTTTTGGTGGTGGAGAAGGTTTAACTGCCAGTGTATATAAAACTACAGATGTTCTTGTTAATTTGAATTTAAAATTGATTGCAGAAGAAGTGTCAATTAGCACAGAGGAAGATTCGCCTGTAAAATCTGGTACAACATCAACTACTGTAACATTTACTGAGGTATATTCAAAAATTGCTGGAAATGTTTATGGTGGGGGAGATTTGGGACAAGTTGGTGTTGGTTTTATTGATAAAAATTCAAATACTGCTACTGTTAGCACTTCAGGAAGTACAAAAGTTGTTGTAGAAAATGGTTATATTGGCGGTAGTGTCTTTGGTGGTGGAAGTGGAGTTCCGGCACAAGGAATGATATATGAATTACGTATGGGAACTATTTATGGTAATACTGAAACTTATATTTATGGTGGATATATTGCCAATAATGTTTATGGTGGAGGTACTCAAAGTAGACTTTACCAAAGTGATTCAAACAATGTAACTGCAAGTGTAAATATAGTTGAAGAAGATTATCCAATTGTAATTGGCGGAAGTGTCTTTGGTGGAGGAGATCGCGGAAATAGTGCGACAACCAATGCAAGTGTTCCAACAACGATTGGTAATGTTGAAGTTAATATTATTGGTAAAGGTAGCGGACTATCAAAGATATATTTCTTAAATGGAGGAGTATATGGAGATGGTAATTTATGTTTAGTTCGAGGAAATAGAACAATAAATATTACTGATTTTACTATGGCAAAAAAGGATGAATTAAAAACGTTCTATTCATTACAAAGAGCGGATGTTGTTAATTTAAATAATTCTGATTTTGTATTGTTAGGAGCAATTGACTTGGTTGAAGAAGGTGATTTAACGGTATATTCAATTAACCGTGTAAATACAATTAATTTTATAAACGGTAGTACAATAAAATTAGACCAAATTGTAAAATATTTAAGTAATATTACAAGTGATTATGAACAAGGTTCGATTAATAAGGAGCGCGTATACATCAATCATGGATATAATGGTTCTAACGGATATAATGAAGAAACATATAAAGAATCAATAAATGCTTTAACTTCTGATGAAATTGTAACTTATCAACAAAATTTAAGTGAAACAAAAAATACTATTTGTGTAGCAAATGGATTATATTTAGAATTAAAAAATGATGATATAAATAATACTTATGGAACAATAAAAGGTATATTTACATTATCATTATTAAAAGCTGTACCTGGTGAAGGTGGAGGCTTTGTATATGCTAGCATAAATGATGAATTGGGTGATTTTATTTGTGAAACATTATATACAGATGGTGGAACTGAATACATGCCGATTGTAGATGATGTTGGTGGAATAAATAATTATAATGAATTTACATATTATGTTTGGTTTATTCAAGGTAGTTTAATTAATTATGAAATTGGAATTACTGGATATATTGGTTCGGAACAAACAAGCTATGAAGAAACAACTATTATTCCAAATCATAATGTAAAGTTGGATTATATTTTAAAACAAATTGAAGTAGAAGATGATAATCCACTTGTTTCAGCTATTAAAGGTGGAAAATATTATCTAACAAATAAAAAAGATAATCTATTAGGGCAAGAAATAGCCTTAGAAATTCGAATTGGTAATACAACATTAGGATATTTAGGATATGAAAGTGAAAAATGGGGTATTAATGCTGAAATTGTTGACGGAGAAAATATTTCTTATAGTTTCTTAACTGGATATAATAATATTACGGAATATAAAAACAATATCTTAATGAATGATGTTGTGGTAGATAAAAATAATAATCAAATTTCAATAATTCTTCATAAATCAACTGGAGTTAATGCGGAAGTGTCAGGTATGGAAGTAAGTTTTGGAATTGAATTATTTACTGATTCTGGAAATGTATATAGTGACGGAACTTGCAACCTTAACTATAGAGTTGGTTTCTCTATTGTAAGATTGGTTCCTGAGCAATCTGTATATTCAAATACGGGTAATTTGTTTGCTGGTGTAGGATCTAATGAAATAATAAAAATTACTAGTGGTTCATCATTTACTATGGAATATCAAACGAAATATATTCCAAGAGCTTTCCCAGAAACTGGTGGAAAAACTATGAGCTGGAGTTTAAGTGTAAAAGGTTATTCATACTTTATGGATGAGTTAGGTAATTATTTGACAATTGATAGTAATGGAGATTGTATATCGATTTCTCCAACACTCGCGTTTGATATTAATAAAAATGGTGTGATGGATGAAGGAGAAAATCCGGATAAAAAATCGTTTGTTACTAAAAATAATTCAACTGGAATATATGAATATAGTCACGGTGAAAAAACGATCAAAATGGATAAACAAAACACTACTTTATCAAATTCAGTAATTAAAAAAGGAACAAAAATTACTTTAATTGATTTAAGTAATGATAAAAAACCAAGTTATTATTACTATATTGTTAAAGAAGATATCGTAGATGAATTAAATTTAGATAAATTTATGATAATGGGAACTAATATAACAATAGGTTCAATAACAAATAAAGATGATGAAAAATATCCGTTATTTAAGAAAATATATACTGATGGAGATGCTTCCCGTATAACTGAACGATTAGTAGTTATTTTTGATTTTGAACAGTCAATAACATCAGACTTTAATGGGATTGTTTCTTTAAATCATCGTTATGGTACTACAACTAATAATGTGGATATTATGGATTATGTTAAGAGTAAAATGGGAAATTCAATAGATGAGATTAGCTATATTAGATCAATTCCAAAATCAGTTGAATATGAAATTATCGATTCAGCAAAAAATGATGGTGTTGAAAATATAAAAGTTGAATTTGAAAAAGAAGAATACACTGAAGAAGAAGTTATTAATTTAAATGTAGAAGTATTAAAGGATGCCAATTATACTAATACTCAATATGAAAATGGAGAAATTGGTATTAAATTGGAATTAGCTGATGGATCAAGTCTTCCTAATGGAATTGAATTTAGTTTTAATGGAATAAAATATTATCCAAAATATGGAAATAAATATGTTATAATACCTATTAAAAATTATGGAAAATATAATATTCAAGTTGTAAATGCATTTGGATATAATTCAAAAATTGATAAAACTATGAAATTTAATACGTCATTATGTTATTTGCCGGATGATGAGTTCTGTAATCAAACAATTGTTAGAGCAAAAGATATTAGTTCAATAAGTGGTGTTTGTACAATCAAACGTATTAATTCTTCAGCAATGAAAGTAACAATTGAAGGCCGAGTAATAAGTAAAACAGAAAAAATAGTAATTAATGTTGAAACTAAAAATTGTAAATCAAATATTGTGACAGTGAAATTAGGAGATCAATCTTATCCAATTGAAATATCTTCAAATACAGGAAAACTAGAAATGGATATGAATTTACATCCAACAATTCAAACTGGATCATATACTTTAGAGTTTACAATTGATGACCATATTGAAAAAGTAAATATTATAATTACTGAATAAAAAGAGGAGTTTTAAACTCCTCTTTTAATATGTGAATTTAAAAAAAGTTGATGAAAAAATGCGATTTAAAGTGTTTTTGCTGTTTAATTAATAAGTTAACGATTTAAAATTAAAAGTTTCAAAAATCGCTTATTTTAAGCGATTTTTTTGATTTTAAAAATAAAAAAAGAAGTTCTAAAATAAAAAAGTTATTAAATTGATCGTTAAAGTCTATTCTTAAAACGTTTGAAATTTAAAAAGATGGTTAGTTGTTAATTTAAACTTTTTAAAAGCTTTATTAAAAAGGATGAATTTATAAAAAGCTGATAATTGATTATTAAAGGTCATTCTTAGAACGTTTGAAATTTAAAAAGATGAATAGTTGTTAATTGAAGTTTTTTTAAAAGCTTTATTAAAAAGGATGAATTTATAAAAAGCTGATAATTGATTATTAAAGGTCATTCTTAGAACGTTTGAAATTTAAAAAAGATGAATAGTTGTTAATTGAAGTTTTTTTAAAAGCTTTATTAAAAAGGATGAATTTATAAAAAGCTGATAATTGATTATTAAAGGTCATT
>JAFTPH010000020.1 GCA_017463365.1 Bacilli bacterium | reverse complement strand
ATTATCTATTTTTGAAAAAAGCCTTAAAATGGGCTCTTTTCATCATGCCTTTTTTTCCATATTCACTTTTCAAAGAACAATTTATAGCTAACTAAAATATTTTTTAATTATTTACTTGATTTTTATATAGTTAGCTAATTTATATTATTTTTTAATAAATCATGTTTGATATCCCATAGTTTTTGAGATAAGTCAACATAATATTCATGAGGATTATCAAATCTTTTTACTTCATCCCATTGACATTCAACTTGTTTTTCACGATATGCTCTAATTTCTTCTAAAGAAGGCATCTTGTAAACCAATTCACCATTTTTAAAGATTGGCACTTGTAGTTCTTCTTTATAGAAATCATAAACTAATTTACGTTTCCAAGTAAATTTAGGATCAAAAATTTCATAATCGTTTGTATCATCGATTTCTTCATCATGTAAGCATATAACATCAGCCAAAGCTTTGTCAGTATCACGGCCATATAAACGATATACTTTTTTAAAGTGCGGATTAGTAATTTTTGCTTCATTTTCACTAATTTTTATTTTAGGGATTATTTCACCCTCTTTTTCTACCGCAACAAGTTTATAAACTCCTCCAAATACCGGATCTGATTTAGAAGTTATTAAGCGTTCACCAACTCCATATGAATCTATACATGCGTCTTGGCGATCAAGTTCTTCAATGATTCTTTCATCCAAACTATTAGATGCACAAATAGTAACAAAATCCAGTCCAGCATCATCAAACATCTTGCGAAGTTTTTTAGATAAGTAGGCAATATCTCCTGAATCAATTCTAACTCCCGCTTTTCTAATTCCTTTTGGAAGCAATACTTCTTTGATAACTTTTATTGCGTTTGGAGCTCCACTTTTTAAAACGTTGTACGTATCAATTAATAATACAACATTATGAGGATATGCCTCACAATATGTTTTAAATGCTTCATATTCACTATCAAACATTTGAACCCATGAATGAGCCATCGTACCAAGAGCTTTAATGCCAAAATTAACATCTGAATATGCACATGATGTTCCATTTACTCCTGCAATATATGCCGCTCTTGAACCTAAAATAGCCGCAGTTGCCCCTTGAGCACGACGTGCCCCAAATTCCATAACAACTTTACCTTTAGCAGCACGAACAATACGATTTGTTTTAGTCGCAATTAAAGATTGGTGATTTATCGCTAATAATAAATAAGTTTCAATAATTTGGGCTTCTACCGCATTAGCATAAACGGTAATTAATGGTTCATTGGGAAAAATTACTTCTCCTTCTCTAACAGAGTAAATATCTCCTGTAAATTTAAAGTTACGCAAATATTCGATAAATTCTTGGCTGAAACCATCAACTTTTGATAAATACTCTAAATCTTTTTCCGTAAAGTGAAGATTCATAATATATTCAACAAGTTGTTCTAATCCTGCGAATATCGCGAAACCTCCCCCATCTGGAACTTTTCTAAAGAACATATCAAAATAAACTTTTTGATTTAACATCCCTTGATTAAAATAAGCATTAGCCATTGTTAATTCATAAAAATCACAAAGCATTGTGTAATTATTTTTATCTACATTCATAATTTCAACCTTCTCTCTTTACATAATTATATCAAATAATAAAAGATTTTAATTAAAAAATACTAAAAAAAGTTGCTAATTTAATAGCAACTTTATCGTTTTCTCGAAGTTTAAGCTGAAACTTTATCCTTCTTTTTAATTTCACCGGCTTTAGTAAGGGCAATTTTCGTAATTAATGGTCCAACTAATTCATAAATTAAGGTTGCACAAAGCACGACAGCGGTAACTTTTTCACCAACAGATCCTCCAAGTGAAACAGAAACCATTTGAGCCATCCCGATTGCTACCCCAGCTTGAGGAAGTAAAGTTAATCCTAGATATTTAACAATATTTTTATCAGCTTTTACTACTTTAGCCCCAATTGTTGAACCAAATACTTTACCTAAACTACGAGCGATTAGATATGAAATACCAATAACTCCAACAGTTGGTAAAATAGCTAAATCAAGTTCAGCACCACTTATAATAAAGAATAGCATAAATAGCGGTGGAGTCCAACGTTCTCCGCCATCTAAAATAGATATTGAATCAGAACGCATATTTGTAAATACGGCTCCAATCATCATACAAACAAGTAATGATGAAAGTTCAATTGGCATAATTTCACATAATGCAACTCCTAAGAAAACACAAGCAATCATCCAAATTAAACGATTAGCACGTGACTTAAAGAATTTCATTACAATCGCTAAAACAAATCCAATTAATGCCCCAATTCCTAAAGATAATACAATTTCCAAAATTGGCATAAGAATAACATTAGTTATTGTTAATTGTCCACCAGTTTCAATAACTTTCGCTAAAGCAAAACAAAGGGAGAAAATCATTAATCCGATTGCGTCATCTAAAGCAACAACTGGAAGTAATGTATCTGTAACTGGTCCTTTTGCCTTATATTGTCTTACAACCATTAGGGTTGCTGCAGGAGCTGTAGCAGCAGCGATTGCACATAAGCATAATGCAATTGGCATTGGCGTACCAACTGCCCATAAAACTATAAATGTTAATAATGATGTTGTAACAGCTTGGAATAAAGTAATAATCATTATATTTTTTCCAAGACTTTTTAATGTTGTTAGTTTAAATTCTCCCCCAATTGAGAAAGCAATAAACCCTAAAGCAACATTTGTAATCAATTTTAAACCTTCAATATTATTTTCATTAATTAGTTTTAAACAATACGGTCCTACTAAAAGTCCTATAATAAGATATCCTGTAACGTTAGGAAAATTTACAAGTTTCATTAATCTAGTTGAAAATAATCCTAGAATTAAAATTAGCGAAAAAACTAAAAGAATATTTTCTCTGATAATTGATATTATGTCCATTAATCTTCAAGTCCTTCCACATAGTTTACTGGCATCGTAAACATAAATCCTTTACCTTTAATTCCACCAGTAACTTTATTAATAATACTTCTTAATTCTTCTACTTCTTGATCATCTTTAACAACCACGAATAATGTAGGTTTATTTGATGGTTCATAACTAGTTAATTTGCTTAAACTACCAAATTCAGGAGCAGGTTCAATTGAATTTAATAATTCATGTTTAATACTTGTTGAATGTAATACTGTTCCATGAAAATGAGCTTCAGCTAATTTTTTTAAAATTTTTGGCATATATTCAAATTCATTTATAACCGCAAAAAATACTTGCATAATTTTATCTCTCCTTTTTTAAAATAACAAATATATTATAGTCCTTTATTTATTTTTGTCAAACTAAAAATCCTACAAATTTACAAAATAAAAAGGTGTCTATTCGACACCCAATCATACGTTGAATACGGAAATAACTTCTAAAGGTTACTGGCCTCCCTTTACTAATGTTACTTTAATATTCAATCGTCACATGAACCATATCTGTTGTTAATATGATTCGATAGATTCATAAAATTAAACAGTTAGCACATACCATTAATAATATGAATTGTGATTCGATCTTTTATTACTTCGCACCGTTATACAAATCCTTGGTCTAATTTGCAAACACTTTAAGGGGACCATAGATTGTATTTCCATATCATATGATGGGTGAGTAATAAGATCAACATCGTGTAAAATAAGTTTAGCATCTTGTCATATGTTACTTTCATCACATTAAGTATGATAAAAAGCCAGTACAGCTTCTTTCACTTTTCTTACCATGCTTAAACAAGAACCTTATTTTACCTATGATTTTGTCATAGTTATACATTACTTCATGTACATATATATTATACACTTTCGACAAAATTTTAGCAAGTGATTTGCTAATTTAAATTTCAATTTTTTATATTTTTTTCTATTTTAAAACATATTCTTTCGATACTTCACTTTTAATTCCTTGTTTAGATACCGCAACTAAAGTTATTCTCTTTTCATCTAATTCAATCAAATAATAATTAGAGATTTTACAGTAATTAGTCTTAACCGAAGCATACAATTCACCATTTACATATACTTCATATAGTACAGCACCATCTACTTTATCCCATAAAAATTCAGTATAAGTAATATAATCCATACTTAGATAAATATTAGGTTTAGCTAATTCAATTTGCCATTTATAAACATTAGATTTTTTACTTTCATTACCATATGAATCAATTGATTGAACATAAACTTCACACATTTCCGAGTCTTTTAATAGCTTTTCTTTACTTAAAACATACGAGTTAGTTTTCAATTCAATTTTAGTATATTCTTCACTAACATATTTATTTCGCCAATAAAGAAGATATTTTTCAGCATATTTAATTTCATTCCAAGTAATTTGAATATCACCATTTTCTAAAACAACACCTTCAATATGTGGTTTATTAATGGCATTATTATATTCACATCCATTAGAAAATACACTTGTTCTACCATATACATCTACTGCTCTTACTGTTACAATTTTTCCAGTAAAATCAGGTGAATCATGGAATGTATACTCTAAATCTAAAACATTATAGGCATATTGAGCTCCATCAATATAAATATTATATGATATTGCCCCCTCAACCGCATTCCAACTGATTTTAAAATTACCTTCTGCATCATTTGAGGCCTTAATAGTTGGAGCTACAATTAAAACTGGAGCCACTATTTTATATTCAGTTGGAATAAAATCAACTTTTTCTGATTCTTCCACCACCACAATTGAAAGTGATTGATCATTAAACATGAAAACTTCTTCGGCCGTTAAGCTATAACTTAATTCTTCAGTCTCATATATTTTTTTATTATTAATATATATTTCATATTTTACAGCATCAACATCTTGCCATTCTATTAACATAGAATTATCAACTTTTTTAGTAACCGTAAAATAGAAATTAACCTTTTGTACAGTAACTGGCGTTTTATCTGGAATAATTAATCCACTTGATATTAAACTGATTCCTCCTTTATTATTAAAGGCTTGAATAGTACAAGTTTTACCAGAGTAATTATCACTTTCTTCGTATTTAAAATGAAACCAATTGGAATCTGTTGTCGCAACTTCAACATCATCGATAAAAATACGATACCCTGTAGCAGAAGAAACAGCATTCCATCTAATTGTTGCGCCATCATGAGGATTAGGAATATTACATGCAAGACCTGTCGGGCGATTAAGTACTATATCGCCATCAGTTGATGCGTTACAACTAGCTAAAGTTAGTATAAATAGCATTATAGCGATAAAAACAAAACTTTTTTTAATCGACATAATAGCCCTCCTTTCTTATAATTTTACCATACATTTAATTTTATTGCAAGATAAAATATTTAATAACCTCTTTTTAAACCAATTTCATTTCAATTTTTAAGTGATTATCTTTAAAAGTAACTTCACCTAAACTACCAGTAATAATCGGCATAGATGGTGGTAAATGTCCTAAATCAACGTCAAAGATAATTGGCACATTATATTTTTCAACCGCTTCTTTTACAGCATCAAATCGATTAAGTCCTAAATAATCATCTAACCCAGAAAGCGGTCTACCAATTAAAAAACCTTTAGCATTTTTAAACCAACCAGCTCTATCTAATTGGACAAAAGCTCTACGAATTCCCATCGTATTTAAGTCACATGCTTCGATAAACCAGATAATTCCATCATTTTGATATTTTTCAATAAACTCTTTCGTTTTATCAAATTCTGTCCCTACAAAACCAACTAAAATATCTAAACATCCACCAAGTAATCGACCCTTAAATTTTAATTCATCTTTTGGAAAACTTGTCATGATTGTATCTTCTGTAAGCACTAGAGGATCAAGTGGATTTTCCTTTTTTTGATTATCAATTTTTTCCCATTTTGAATAGTTATTTATCCATAACTTTTCGCCCGTTAATAACCCCATTGTATCTTGTAAATACTCATGATATGGTTTAATACCAAAACTTGGTGCATTAGGACCATAAATTGAGGCTACATCACAAATAGTTGGCAATAAATATGTTAGATTCGTATTATCTGAATATCCCATAAACCATTTTGGGTTTTCACTTAAAATTTTAAAATTAATATGAGGTAAAATCTCATTCATGATTTCTCCGCCACCTACTGACAATAAAGCTTTTGTTTCTTGATTTTGAAAGTAGTAATTTATTTCATCAGCACAAGCTTCTTTAGTATTACTTCTTCCTATCACCAAAGCCTTATCAACATTAGGGCCACATTCAATTCTAAAACCTAATTCTTTTAAGTTATCAATTGAGGCATTCATTCTTGTTAGATATGGATCAAAGGTACACCCAAATGATGGGGCAACATATGCAATTTTATCATTCTTTTTGATAAAAGCAGGATATTTCATTTCATCACCTATTCTGTTAATTTATCAATTTTTTTATTAATCTTTTTTATATTAAATCCATCAATTTTCTTACGAATGTTTTCTAAAACCGTATCAGTCATTTTGCTTGTTGATAAAGCTATTTTATCTGCCGCATCCGTAATAATTTGACGTTGTTTAGCAATTTCAGCAATTTCTTTTTCTAATTTGACTAAAGCATTATCTAAGATTGCACTACGCATTTTTTCAAATTCTTCTAAAATATCAACTGATTCTTTGAAAACAATTTGTTCTTTTTCTTTTTCTAAAATTAATTCTTGATATTTTTTAGCTAAACTTGTAATTAAGTTTAAGAAAGTAATAAAATATTGTGGACGTACAACATACATCTTTTCATATTCTTTAACCTTTTTAATTGGAACATCATTAGCATCATTCCATTCAAGTTCACTAACAAGTAATGCATATTCACATTCTTTTTTCTTACGGTCAGAGTCAAGTTTTTTATAATGATCAGCATTTTTCTTTTTATTAACACTACTTGGATCTTCACTCTTCATTTCGCACGCAACAGATGTTAACATCTTTTTCTCATTTAATGAACTATCAGCATATACTTTGAAGATGTAATCGGCTTTAGTACCTTTAGTTTCTTCTTCGTTTTTAATTGATTTATTATCTTTATAAAACTCACAATTTTCAAAACCATTTAATGAATATTGTTCATATTCATTTTCACACCAGTGCTCTAAACGTTCACCAATACGTTTAACATTTAAGTTACTTCTTTCTAAAGTTAAACGTTCAATTGTTGTTTTATACTCTTGTTCTTTTATTTTAAATTCTTCTTCTTTTTCTAAAATAATTTGACGTTTAGATAATTCTAATTCTGATTCTAACGTTTTAATTTTTAGTTGTAATTCACTTTGTTTTTGAATATTTAAAGTTTCATATTTAGCCTTTAAACTTTCTTCTAAAACATTCAATTTGGCTTTTAATTCTGCAATTTCAGCATTATTTTTGTTATTTGAATCAATTATTGCGTTCTTAATTTCAAGTTCCTTACTAGCTTCAAATGCTCTTTTTACTTCATTTAATTTACGGTTATATACTTCATCTAAACCATTTTGAATTTGTTTTTCAATGTTTGATACATCAAGTTTATTAAGGGATAACAAATCAATTTCATCCCCAGTTTTAGCATCTTGATTAATTATTAAGGTATTCTTATCTTTAATTAAAACATTTGTAATTTTACTCATTTTTATACCTCATTTCGTCTAATTTATCATATTATATCATATTTTAAACCTAATTGTCTAAAAATAAACGTTTTATGTTTATAAATATTTGTTGATAAATTTATTATAACAATAATCTGACATGTTTTTTATTTGATTAAATATAAAATTAAGAGTATAATTACCATGGTGATAAAAATGGACAAGATATTAAAAAACAAAAGATACGAAATGGATATGTGTAGTGGTAATTTATTTTGGAAGATGCTTAAATTTTCTATGCCACTTGCTGCTATGGGAGTATTACAATTATTATATAATGCGGCTGACTTATTGGTCGTTAGTAACTTTAGTGATAATCCTGATGCTTTAGGTGCTGTTGGTTCAACATCTTCGTTGATTAATTTAACCGTAAATCTATTTATGGGTTTATCAGTAGGAACCAATGTTGTATGTGCTAAACTATTTGGCGCAAAAAATACTGAAAAAATTAAAAAAGTGGTCCATACCTCAATCTTAATTAGTTTAATTGTAGGAATATTTTTAAGCATCTTTGGTTTTGTATTTGCTGAAGAATTACTTCATATGATGAGTAACGATTCAAAAGATTCAGCCTTATACTTAAAAATATATTTTCTTGGAATGCCTTTTAATTTAGTATATAATTTTGCCGCATCAATCTTAAGAGCTGTTGGCGATACGAAACGTCCACTGTATTTTTTAACAATTTCAGGAATTATTAATGTTATTTTAAATTTATTCTTTGTTTTAGGATTTAACATGGATGTTGATGGGGTTGCTATTGCGACTGTAATATCACAAGTTGTTTCTTGTATATTAATAATTGTTACTTTATGCAAAACAAATGAATGTTATAAATTAAATTTAAAAGAATTAAAGATTTATAAAAAAGAATTATGGGAAATTACTAAAGTTGGTCTACCTGCAGGTATTCAAGGATCACTATTTTCAATTTCCAACGTATTAATTCAATCATCAGTTAATAAATTTGGTTTCACAGTCATGAATGGTAACTCTGCTGCATCAAGCATAGAAGGATTTGTTTATGTAATAATGAATTCTGTTCATCACGCTGCCTTATCTTTTACAGGTCAAAACTTAGGAGCTAAGAAACAGCAAAATATTAAGAAAGTTATGATTTATTCTTTAATAATTGTCACAATGATAGGTATTATTTTTGGAGGAAGCTTCTTCTTGCTTGGAGAACAATTATTATCAATCTATACTAAAAATCCAAGTGAAATTGAAGTTGGTTTAATTAGACTTTGGTATTTATGTTTACCTTATTTCTTATATGGTTTAGTCGATGTAATGGTTGGCGACTTAAGAGGTCTTGGATCTTCCACAACCCCAATGATTGTCTCAATTCTTGGAATATGTGGTATTAGAATATTGTGGATTTATTTTGTTTTCAATCAAAACACAAGCTTTACCAATGTTCAAGATTTACATTTATTATATATTTCATATCCAATCACTTGGATAGTTACCTTTACAATTCACTTAATATGTTATATATTTATTTATAAAAAGGTTAAACGACGTTTAACTAATCAAGAAATGGTTTTAGATTAAAAAAGGGTTCAATTGAACCCTTTTTTTTAAATTTCTATTTCTAAAAAGACTGGAGCATGATCACTACCTAAAACAGCATCAAAAATACCCGCTTCTTTAATTTGATTTTTCAAACAATTAGAAGTAACAAAATAATCAATCCGCCAACCAATATTCTTTTCTCTTGCGAAAAAGCGATAACTCCACCATGAATAACTAACTTTATCTGGATAAAGATATCTAAAAGTATCAACAAAACCACTATTTAATAATTCACTAAACTTTGTTCTTTCTTCAATTGAATAACCTGGATTTTGTTCATTACTTTTGGGATTACGTAAATCAATTGGATTATGGGCGACATTTAAGTCACCACAATAAACAACTGGTTTATTTAAAGATAATAAATATCTACGCATATCATCTTCGAATTCCATACGATAAGCTAAACGAGCTAAAGCTTCTTGACTATTCGGAACATACGCAGTAACAAAATAGAAAGTATCAAATTCTAAAGTAATTACGCGACCTTCATCATTATATTTACCATTTTCTAAACCATACTTAACATCAATAGGTTTATTTTTCGTATAAACTAAAGTACCACTATAACCTTTTTTAAGGGCACTATTCATATAGCGAAAATAACCTAATTTATCAATATCTGCTTGTCCTTCCTGCATTTTAGTTTCTTGTACCGCAAATATATCCGCATCTACTTTTTCAAAAAATTCATTAAATCCTTTATTAATACACGCTCTAATTCCATTAACATTCCAACTAACAAATCTCATATTTACCTCTAAAATAAACTACTTATTATTAATGCTACTTCTTCTAATATCTTTTGATCTTCTTCGTTAAAATTATTAAACTTTTTACTATCAATATCAATTACGCCAACTACATTATTATTTTTAATAATTGGCACAACAATTTCTGAATTAGATAAACTAGAACAAGCAATATGACCAGAAAATTCATGAACATTTGGCACAACATATGTTTTTTTATTTAATGCCGAAAGCCCGCATACTCCTTTTCCAAATGGAATAGTTGTACATGCTAGCGGTCCTTGAAAAGGTCCTAGATATAATACTTTACCTACCTCATCAGTTAAATAAAATCCACTCCATAAAACATTTGAAAAACTTTCTTCCAATAATCTTGAAATATTAGCTAAATTAGCGACTAAAGGAATATTTTTATCTATTAAAACTGTTATATTTTTTACTAAATCTGTTTTTTTAAAACTATCAAAATTCATAAAAAACTCCTATATTACAATTAATAACGTTGTCAAAGTAACAAACATAATAATTGGTGATAAAATTATTCCAAATTTTAAGAATTCTCTAAAACCAAATTTTAATCCTGTTTTACCTAAAATACCCATCCACATTATTCCTGCTAAGGCTCCAATAGGTGTGAAATAAGCCCCAATATTAGAAGCAACAATTGACGAATAAATCTTCTCATTTAAATATAGCATATTTGATGAAGAAATAACTTTCTCAAACATAACACTCATAGGAATATTATTTAAAATATTACTAGATATAAATGAACCAAAACCATATGTATATATTGTCAAATTACTATTTACAGAAACACTATCTAGTACTTCAGCTATCTTATGAATTACCCCGCATTTCGCAAGGGCTGTAACGACGATAAACATTGATAGAATAAAAGGGATTAAATTATATGGTAGTCTTTTTATGGCATTTTTTAAAACATTTGCTTTTCTAATAGCTTGATAAATAAGTAAGAATATCATTAAGCTTAACGCAAATCCCAAGCAAATCAACCACATATCTATTCCAATATATGATGAAATTGCTAGTAGAATAGTACATAAACCTAAATGAATAATTCCCACTGTTGTAATAAACAGATTTAATTCAACATGAATTTCATCTTCATCAATAATCATCTTCTTTTTAAGTGGCTTTCTAAACATTAATAATAATATTGCCATTGCTGAAAGACCTGCCACAATTGTTGGTAGAGCCATAACCTTTAAGTATTCGAAGAAATTAATATCAAATGCTGATGCCAAATAAATATTTGTTGGATTACCAATTATCAACATCATAGACCATGTATTAGCAAAAATAAATTCTCCTATTAAATAAGGAATAGGCGATACTCTAACATGTTTGGTAAAATAGCATATAAATGGTGTAAAGGTTAAAATAACAATATCATTAGAAGTAAAAATCGTTAAAAGGGATATAATACAAGATAAAGAAATAAATAATTTTATTTGACTGCCTTTTGTTATTGATGTAGCGACAACTGCACATTTTTTAAAAAATCCCGCCTCATCTAAAACAATTGATAAAAAACTAACCGCAATAAACAATACTAATATTTTTATCGGATTCATACTATCATCAGAAAAGAAAACTTCTTTTATTTCTGTAAAAGTAACCTCCCCGCAAATAATTAATAATAAGGCTCCAAGTAAGGCAACAACCCAAAATGTTTGTAATTCTAAATTTTTAATTTTGAGTGTTGGTTTAAATATTATTACTAAAATTAATGCTAAAATTGTTAAAATACTAATTATTATTGTCAACATATTTTTATACCTCAAATCTTAAATGAGTATATCACTTTTTGATAAAAAAATCTAATATATTAATAAAAAGTTCATAAACAATTTTGTTTATGAACTTTATTATATTCTAAAATCTTTCTTTAAGCATAATATTAATTATTTCTTTATCTGTTTCGGCCATTCCTTGAGATGCTAAAATACCAACATTTTTAATCGTATTATCAACTCCATCTGTAACAATACCATCTCCACTATAGAATTGATTACCTTCTTGGTATAATTTAAATCCCAATATTCCCGCATCAACACTTGAAGCAATTTTTGCTGCACAAGAAGCTTTCGCCCCATCACAAATAATTCCCGATACAATAGCTAAAGAGTTAACAATTGTATGAGATATCATACTTAAGTCTCCATTATGTAAATATGCAATGGCTGCACCAGCTGCACAACCAGCTGCAACTGCTCCACAGAAAGCAGAAAGTCTACCAATTCCAGATTTCATATGAGCAGTAAGCAAATTAGAAAGGACTAAAGCTCTAATTAGTTTTTCTTTAGAAACTTTCAATTCTTCCGCATATACGATTACTGGTACAGAACATGTAATACCTTGATTTCCACTACCACTATTGATAACAACCGGTAATTCACAACCATTCATTCTTGCATCTGATGCGGCCGCAGCATATGCTTTGGCTTTAGTAGATATATCGCTTGGATAACTCTTTAATAATGTTTTACCAATATTAGCTCCATACTTTTCTTTTAGACCAATTTTAGCAATTTGCATATTACATGTTATTTGATCATTAATCAAATCTTCAACTTTACTTAATTCAACGTTATTTGCAAAATCAAAGATATCAGCTACATTTAAAACACTATGATCAGTTAAATTACTAACTTCTTGTTTGTTATCTAATGGTTGATCGAGTATAACACAATCATTCTTTCTTAAGTACACAATATTAGTATGATTATCCACAATACGACCTTCAACATAATCATCTTCTGTATACATTACAATACTAATGTCAAAGATAAAACTTTGTTTTTTATTATAAATATTTATTTTTGTGTTTTTTAAATATTCTTTACATTTAACAATATCATCAGATGTAACTTTGCTTAAACATTCCAATTTTAATTCTTTAACCCCCGCTACTACTCCAATACCTATTGCTGAGGCAATTCCTCGCATACCATCAGTATTTGGTACCACAACTGATTTAACATTTTTTAAAATATTACCAGATACATGAACATCGACTCTACTAGGAATACATCCTAGTAAATCTTTTAAAGTTGCTGATAGATAACTCACAGCAATCGGTTCAGTACATCCCATTGCTTTTTTAAGTTCTTCTTTCAAAATATTTAGATACTCATTTTCATATTTCATACTATACCTACGATTTTATAGTTTTTTGGGTTATATTTTTAAGTTCATTTTTTTGATATTGTAACATAAATAATTGATAATAACGTCCCTTTTGTTTTAATAACTCTTGGTGTGAACCTTGTTCAATAATTCGACCATGATCAAAAACAAAAATTACATCCGCATGTTGAATAGTTGATAAACGATGGGCAACCATTAACATTGTATTATTTTTAATAACTTTTTCTAAAGAATCTTGAATAATTTTTTCTGTTTCTGTATCAATATTCGCCGTTGCTTCATCAAGAATCATAATTTTAGGTTTATGAACTAAGGTTCTAGCAAATGATATTAATTGTCGTTGACCTAATGATAAATTATTACCACGTTCACCTACAGGGGCATTAATTCCCCCATCTATTTTATTAATAAATGATAAAGCATTTACTTCTTTACAAGCTTCAATGATTTCTTTATCTGTAATAGTTTCTTCATCTAAACGAATATTTGAAGCAAGAGTACCACTAAATAAGAATACATCTTGAAGCATTTGTCCTATTTGACTACGTAAAGATGATAATTTGATTTTCTTGATATTAATACCGTCAATTAAAATTTCACCTTTTTGAATATCATAATTTCGAACAATCAATGATAAAATCGTTGTCTTACCAGCTCCTGTTGCTCCAACGAAAGCTGCACATTCATTGGCATTAATTTTAAATGACACATCTTTTAAAATCCATTCATTTTCAATATAAGCAAACCAAACATTTTTAAATTCAATGTTGCCCACTAACTCAACATCTATTGCATCTGGTTCATCTTGAATTTCTGGAACAATATCTAAAACTGAGAAAATCTTTTCCGCCGCCGCAAACGCTGATTGTAATGTATTATATTGGTCAGCAAGCATTTGAATTGGATTGAAAAATTTAGATATTAATTGATAGAAAGTATATAACTCAGAGAAAGTAATTACTCCAATTACCCCAAAGTTGATTGCTTCATTACTACCTAAAAAGATAATAAGAATAACTGTTAAAATATAGATAAAATATACCGATGGTCTAAAAATCCCAAACGTAAATATTTCTTTGAAAGTAAACTTTCTTAATCTTTCATTAGCAGTTTTAAATTCATTATACTTCTTTTCTTCTTGATTAAATATTTGCGTAATCTTGATACCTGATATATTTTCGGATAAAAACGCATTCATATTAGAAACTTCCGTTCTAACTTGACGATGAACTTTTCGTAAGAATACTCTAAAAGTAACTGTTAATATTAAAATTATTGGTAAAACACCTAAAACGACTAAGGCAAGTTTGGCATTTAATATCATCATCGCAATAAATACCCCAATAATGGTTGCGACATTCTTTAAAACATTAACAATAACATTAGTGTATAATTGGAATAAAACATTAACATCACTTGTATCTCTTGTCACTAATGTTCCTACAGGAATTTCATTAAATTGATGATGAGATAATGATTGGATATGCGCAAACACATCATCTCTAATTTTATGAACAATACGTTGTCCCGTATAATGTAATAACATTGTTTGAGAAAATTGTAAGACATACATTAATAATGTTAAACCTAAACAAATTACAAAATACATTACAACTTTATTAAAATCAATAACTTCTTTACCAAGTTCTGCCAAACTATATCCAATTAAGATTGGACTTGTAATATCAATAACTACAATTATCCCCATAATTAAAACTGCTAAAACATAGCGTAAAATATAGGGTTTCATATATTTAAATAATCTCTTTAACATAATTACCCCTCCAATTCCTTTTCTAATTCTTGAAGGTGAACTTCATGTTGATAGATACGGCAGCTTTCTAACAATTCTTCATGTCGTCCAACCGCATCGATTTTTCCATCATTAACAACTATTATTTTATCTAAACTTTCTAATGTTGAAATACGATGAGCAATAATAATTGTTGTTTTGTTTTCCCTAATCTTCTTTAATTCAGTTAAAATATGACGTTCAGTTAAAGTATCTACCGCACTTAATGAATCATCCATTATTAATACCGGCGCATCTTTAATCAAGGCTCTAGCAATCGAAATACGTTGTTTTTGTCCCCCTGATACAGTTACTCCACGTTCTCCCACAATCGTATGATAACCATCTTTAAATTCTGAAACATCTTTACTAATACCACTAGCATAAGCTGCTTGTTCAACTTTATCAGCATCTACCTTTGGTAAAGCAAACGAGATATTTTCATCAATCGCTTGTTTAAATAAGAAATTTTCTTGAGGTACATAAGCAATTGAAGTACGAACTTGTTCTAATGAATATCCCATTATATCTAAACCATCAAGTAAAATCTTATTTTCTTCAACATTATATAAACGAAGTAATAATTCCACAATTGTTGTTTTACCAGATCCTGTTGCTCCCATAATTCCAACCATCTCACCTTGTTTAACATCAAAAGAGATATTTTCTAAAACTTTATTATTTGAATTAGGATAAGTAAAATCTAAACCATTAAATTTAATGTTTCCCATAATTGGAGCATCAAATTTTACTAAGTCATCGTTGATTTCAGGCACTTCATCTAATAATTTAGAAACACGTTCTTCACTAGCTTTAGATTGACTTCGAAGATTAATTAAATCACCTATTGCCATAATCGGCCAAATTAATGAACCAAAATATGCATTAAAAGTTGTTAATTCTCCAACCGTAAATGATCCTTCAGGGAATCCTTCAAGTGAGGCTAAATAAATAGTATATCCACCAATAAGAATAATTAAAATTGTAATTACTCCTAAAACACTACCAATAACTGATCCTACCAATGATTGTTCTTTAACATAATCAATACAAGTATCCATATTTTCATCATTATAGCGTTTAAATAACATTTGACGCTTCTTTTCTTTAACATACGCTTTAATAACTTGAATACCAGTGAAATCTTCTTGTACATAATCTGATAAGTCCGCGAAGGCATCTAAATTACGTTTAACTTTTCGAGAGATACGTTTACGCATTAACATTGAAAAAGCTGATACAAAAATTAAAGGAATAAAACAAATGATAGTCAATTTCCAATCTAATTTAATCATTTTAACAAAAGCTAAACTACCTAAAGCCAAAGCATCAAATAGCATTAATGTCCCACTAGCGAAAGCTTGTCTAATCATCCCTAAATCGTTAGTATATAAAGCCATTAAAGCTCCTGTTTTGTTTTCACTAAAATATCTTGATGATAGTTTTTCCATATGAGCAAACATTTCATTACGAATGTCAGCTTCTATTTTAACCCCATTACCAAAAATACAAACACGCCATAAAAAACGTCCAACAAACACTACTATCGCTACTCCTAGCATTTTAATAGCATAATCCAAAATTTGTTCTTTAGTTAAAGTTTGAAATTCAATACCATCAATAATATTACCAATAATTTCTGGAATTTCAAGTTGAAAAAAATCAACAAAAACTAAAGCCAAAATACCAACAATAAATAAAAAACCATATTTAAAATAATATTTCGTAAAATGTTTGCCTATTACCATAATGTCACCTTTTGTTTCCTTTTTTAATATTTTATCATATATTGTGTTTTTTTACATAAATAAAGCATTAGATTATTTTTAAAAAAGATTTAACCAAACAGGTTAAATCTTTTGCTTCAATAAAGTTATTTTTTATCATATTCTTCTATCATTTTTACAATTTCATCATATAGATACACTTCTAATGAACGACCTTTTTTTTCAGATGATAAAAGATATGCTTCCCACTCACTTTCGATCCACTCTTCGCTAGAATTACGCCATTTTTTTAAAATTCTATCATTATAATAAGTTTTTAAAGAAAGTTCTACATCATTAATTTCTTTGATTTTCTCATCAAACCCTTTTGGTTTAGGGCCAGCTGCAATTTGATTCAAATAATCATTAATTGAACCATTTGTGATTAAATAATCTTTACCATCTATTTCTCTTACTTCCATAAGATAATACTCATTTAGATTACAACTAGGTTGAACTAATTTTCCTAAATTTTTATATGCCATCGATCCCCAATATGAATATAGATATTTAGTATTAGTTTTAACAGTTCGCCATAAAGAATTATATTCATCTTTAGAAATAATACTAAAATAATCTACCTTTTCTTCAGCAATTACCTTATTATTTTTAATAAAGATTGGGATACTAAAATATACTGTTTGAGCATTTCCAATATTTGTTTCATCATAATAATCATATACACAAGTAATTTCTCTTGTACCATATAATCCTATCAACGTTTTATTATCTTTTTTTAATAATATTTCTTGACTTTTGTCTACTTCATAATAGGTAACTCCAAAATTATCACGATTTATTTCAAGTCCTTTATAAGTGTACATTTTATTCTCATCATTAGAAATAATATCATAATATAATTGATAACCATAAGTAGGCACCAAATATGCATCTTTAGCTTCTCCATAAGTAATATTTGTTTCAGCTATAAACTCATCATCTTTATAGTACCACATACTATCTTCAAAAGCTTTTCTACAATTTTTTAATGCAAGATAAAAATTCCATTTATCATCTTGTTTATCTATAGCATTTTTATATTCTTCTTCTCTTTCTTTACTAAATTCATAATTTAGAACTTCCATATATGCATTATCTACATAAATAGCAATATATTTATCACTTATTTCTGAAAACATAATTTCTGGTAATGATACCATTTTTGTAAAACCAAACTGAAATACACCATATAAAGGATTATTTCTAATCCAAGTATGTTCATATGAGTCGAAAAATATTTTTTCATCAACTGTAATTTCTGTATATTTTTTGTTTGTATCATCAATTGGTTCTTCTAAACAACTTTCGTGTTCAGGATTTTTTTCACAATTAACATTATCCTCTGGTTTATCAGTAGAATTGTCTGGGTAATTACAACATGAAGTAAGCATACATAAACACATTAATACTAAAATTAATAAATATTTTTTCATTAAATCACCCCTTTATATTTAATAATTTTTTAAAAACCTCCCTATAGGGAGGTAATTTACGATTCTCCATACACTTTATTATATAATATAAAGAGAGAGATGTCAATAGTAACTTTTTAAATTATTTCCATTTGTAAGTTCTTCATAACCTCAAGCGCTTTTTGTTCCATTACTTCATCGTTAGAGGCACAAAGTTTTTGATTGATTACAATATGAGCATTTGGTAAGGCTGCTTTGACTATTATAGCGTTGCTTATAACACAAATATTTGTAACTACCCCACATAATTCTATGCATTCATATTCTTTATCTAAAAGATAATTTAAAAGTTTATGTGATGGAAAAGTAGCTTTTTCAATTAATAGATGATTTTTGGCAACTTCTTTTACTAACCCATATAACTCATGACCATTTGTTCCTTTTAAACAATGTTCAACTGGTAAATATATTCCTTCTTCCGTCTTTAAGTAACTTGCCTCATGTGTATCAAGAGTGAAAATAACATCATCGCCATTTTCTTCATATTCCTTTACTCTTTCAAAGATACCTTTTTCAATATCAACTGCCTTTTTAAAACCAAGACTTCCTGTTACAAAATCATTTTGATAATCAACAACAATTAATAATTTTTTCATAATTTTACTCCTGTAAAATTTTTTATCTTCTTTCTAATAAAACAATACATTCATCGGTCACCTCATTGTCCCACAAAAAATTCTTTAAAGTTTCGCCATCACTAGGGATGGCGAAAGAAAACTCTATAGACTTTATAGGGTATTGAGGATTTTCCTCAGAGTATATTTCAACTTTATTAACCAATATGGATAGAAGTTGTTTCTTTTCTTCTTCACTTATTATATCATATAATTCATCAAATTGGCAAATTAAACTGTATATTTTTTCTGAATTTATTGAGTTTTCTTCAATAGATCTTTTTTTATTTTCAAGTACTTCTATCTTTTCTTCTATATCTGCCATTACATCGTATAGTGCATATATTCTTCTATTTAAATTTTCTATTTTTTTATCTCGATATTTTTCATCTAATGGTAAGTTATCCAGTTCGTTTTCTAATCTCATTTTATTTTGAATAACTTCCTTAAGTTTATTATCAAAATTACGGATTTCTTTTGAAATTAAAGTTGTATCAATTTCTGTTCCAATACATTCTTTCAAACTATCTGAAAAATATTGACTTTTAATCAGTTTTCTAATTGTCTCAATAACATATGGTTCAATATCAGTAGTTTGAATATTTCTTCTATAACCACATATTTTTCCTCTTAATTCACTTTTATGGCTACAATAGTAATAATATCTATCTACTAATGTACCATCTCTTCTTATCCATGTATTTCTATTAGCATACATTGGTCCACCACATTTAGGACATCTTAAAATTCCTGTTAATAAATGTGCTTTATTTTTACCAAATCTAGGAGGATTTGCAACTCCAGTTTTAAGTCTTTTTTTGTGTGCTTTTTGCCATAATTCTTCATCAATTATAGCTTCATGTTGACCATCAGCTAAAATATAATTATCTTTGTTAACGGTCCTATATTGATTTTTAGTTCCTTTTATTTTTTCTCTTCCTCTTCTGCCGAAAGCAATTTTACCATAATAAATAGGATTATCTATAATACGTTTAATTGTAGTAGGAGTCCATAATTCTAAATATCCATTATGATGTGCTACTTTTTTTATTCCTTGATAATTTAAATATTTGGCTACTCCTCCTAACCCTAATCTTGTACTACTAAATAGTTCAAATATTTTTTTAATTGCTTCAGCTTCTTCTTCAACAATATAGATTTTTCCATGTTCTAAAACATATCCATATGGAGCAAATCCTCCATTCCACAAACCTTGACGTGCTTTTTCTCTTCTACCATTCATTGTTTGTTCTATAATGTTTTCTCTTTCTATCTCTGCTACAGCTGATAGAATCGATATTAATAGTTTACCACTTGTTTGTGAAGAATCAATGCCTTCATCAATACATATTAAATTAACATCATATGATTGTATAAATTCTAATGAATTTAAAATATCAGCTGCATTTCTTCCAAAACGAGATAATTTATAAACCAAAACATAATCAACTTTTAAACCTTCATAAATATCTGTTAGCATTCTTTGAAAACTTGGTCTTCCTTCAATTGATTTTCCAGATTTACCTGCATCTTCATAAATTTTAACAACACTCATTCCTTCTCTTTCTGCAAATTTAGTTAATCCAGTTCTTTGCCCATCAAGGCTAAAACCATCAATTTGCATTTCTGTACTAACTCTTAAATAGATGACACATTTTTTTCCTTCACGATTCATACTATGCTCCTATTTTTTTAAAATCTTATTTCCATATTTTATTAATAAATAAGCAAGATATTCTACAAATTCTTCGTATCTTTCTTGTTCTTCTGGTGTACTCATTTTTTTACTTATTTTGCTTTTTTTAGTTTTAGGTAATATTTCTTGCTTCTTTTCTTCTAGTAAATTACCTATACTCTTGTCCTCCTTTCTTTTGTGATGACAGAGTATAAGTAGTTACGCTACTAAAACTCCATCATCAGATGTATTTCTTTTAGTAGCGCTCCTAGAGAACACGAACTAATAAATATTAATAAAAGGGGATTTCATCTCCCCTAAATCAAGCTATTTAGTGTCATTCGACAAATTGCGACAAGTTTCTTTTAACGCTTCATAGCCTGCATAAATTAAGTCAATTTTTCTAATATTATGTTTTTCAAGAAACTCATTTAT
>JAFTPH010000019.1 GCA_017463365.1 Bacilli bacterium | reverse complement strand
CTTTCTGAATAATTTTGTGTGGTAACTTAATTATAACAAAGAGTCTTCCTTTTTTTATGTAAAAAAACCTATAACTAACATTGGGGAGACCCCAAAGAAAGTTATAGGTATATCAAAACCCCAAACTAAGTTATATTATCTGAAAAACTTTAGGGTCAAAAAATCCGACTAGAAATAGTCGGATTTTCTTTACAAACACACACAATAAATGATATAATATAAACGTAAGATTACTTACGTATAGGGTTCCCTTTTATAGGGATGTCTTTGTTTAATGAATACATAATTCTGTTTCGTAGTCTATTAAAATTAGTGTATCCATTAGCAGACTTTAGAATCGTTTTGATTCTAGAATTAGCTCCTTCAATAGGCCCATTTGAAAGTCGTTTTCCTTGGCATCTAATGAAGGAGTTTTTTATTTCAACTTTCCAATGTATAAGAAGTTTACCAAAAGTTCTAAATTCTTCATGTTTTGAGTTTAAGAATTCATCAATCAATAATTCTAATTCTTCATCACATGTTTCATAGTCAGCAGTTAAATTAAATTCTCTGTATCGTTCTTTTAAAAAGTAAGCATTCTTTAAATCCTCATCAATGGAAAATAAATATTTTCTAATTTCATGCTTCGTCCATTTTGTTTTCATCTTTTGAATATAAGTTTGCCCATTAAATATTTTTTCAAAGTTCATTGTAAAGAAGAAATGAAACTTTTTAAGCATATAATAGTAAATATCGTTTTGAACAAGCTTATTTGTTCGCTTATCATATTTTTTCATTGTTTTTATTCTTATTGAGTCAATAGCTTCGTTTAAATGTCTAATAACGTGAAATGAATCAACCGCTATTTTACAATTAGGAAAGTAAATACTAGATAAATCACGATAAGTATCCCACATATCAATAATAACATATTTAACATTTAAACGTTCTTTTTTAGGGATAAAAGAAAGTTCTGAAGTTAATCTATCTTTTCTTCTTGAAGGGTAAATATAAATAATCTTTTTAGAAATAAAATCTAAAAAAACACAGGCATACTTGTATTGTCTCTTCCTAGAAGTATAGAATTCATCAATACAAATAACTTCAGGGAGTAGGCGTCTTTTAGCATCAATATAATTATCAAAAATGTTTATAACAGAATTTTTAGAAATATTATATTTTTCTGCAATATTTTTAAAAGTAACAGTATGATCTTTTAAATCGTTTAATACAGCATAAATAGTGTAAGTTGAAAGTTTATCATTTTTCAAAGCGAAAGGATTATTTTCGTAATAAGTATGTTTACAAGTTTTACAATAAAATCTGCGAGCTTTATAAATTATGAAACACGGGTTATTATTTGAAATGGAATGTTTAATTTTCTTATTAATATATTCTTTAATAATTGGTATTGAATTGCATAATGGGCATTTTTCTTTTTGGTTTTCTAAAGTAATATAACAATATAAAACATTATTTCTTTTAGTGGTATCAATTTTTTCAATTTTTAAGTTAAATTGTTCCAAATTAAGTAATTTAATAATATCATTGTTCATTATGTTCCTTTCTTGTGTGTTTATTATATTATAGCAAAAAACCAGTGAAGAAGTATAGGGAGACCCTAAACTAATTCACTGGTATACTCAAACCCTAAACTAATTCACATAATCAAAAATAGACGAAGAATTAATCTTCGTCTATTTTTTATTTTAAGATTTTAATTTGATAAGAAGTAGTAAATGTTTCTTTTTCTGCCAATTTAATAATATCTTTCTTTTCCGTAAACTTACCGTTTGTATTAGGCGCATCGGCACATCCAAGCCATGGTTCTAAACATACAAAGTTAGCATTTACATGATTTGGTGTCCAAATTCCAACTGTTTTAAAGTCAGCGAATGTTAATTTAATACCATAATTATTTTTTGGATTATGTAGCGTAATTTCATTAAATGGTACATTATCAAAAATTAAAGCATCATTTTTATAATCATCATAATTAAGTGGTAATACTTCTAAGTTATTAAATATTCTAGATGTATTATTCCAATCAACCAAACCATTAGATAAATCTACTGTTGGCAATTCATAACTACCTTTTTTGTTAAAGAAAATTTGATAATCTTCAAAAGATTCACCTTCGAATAGAGGTACTTTAAAAGCTGGATGTAATCCTAAATTAAATGGCATTTCTTCATTATTAGTATTTATAACTTCTAATTTAATATCCACTTGGTCATTTTCAAGCGCATAAGTAACTCTAAAAATAAAATTATATGGATAATATCTTAAACTTTCACCATTTTCAGTTACTTCAAATACTAAACTTGTATCAGTTTGAGTTGTAAGATTCATTTCCATATCACGGACAAAACCATGTTTTGGTAAGCTATATGGTTGATTATTAAAATAAGTTACTTTATTTTTAAAGCAGCCAATAGCCGGAAATAAGAATGGTGCAGAACGATTCCAAGTTGCTGGATCATCTTGGTGAATGTACTCAATTCCATCTTTTTTAATAGATTTGATTTCAGCACCTACAGAATTAATTGTTAATGATAATATATCATTAGAGATTGTATAAAGCATATTTTTCCCTCCAATTTGTGACTTTCAAATTATAACATAAAATAATTTTTAAATCAACTATTATAATTATAAGCTAAATGTATAAAATATATTTTCTAATCATATCTTTTTATAGGTGATAAAATGTATCTTTTCAGAAAACGGTTAATTTTTATTTATGTTTTAATGATGTTATTTGCTTGTGTACTGGCTATTAGATTAACTTATTTGAAAGTATATACCAAAGATGATTATTACGAAAGAGCTTTAGAATTATGGACAAGAAGTGCTCCCGTTGAAGCAAGACGAGGAAATATTTACGATCGAAATGGAAAATTAATCGTCGGTAGTGAACTTGCGCCTACAATTGTGGTCATACCTAAACAAATAAAAGATGTAGAAAAAACAACTAAAATCTTAGCTAAAGTTTTAGAGTGTGATGAAGACATAATAGAAAGTCATCTAACTAAAAAGGTAAGTGTTGAAGTATTAAAACCAGTTGGACAAAAAATTAGTGTTCAAAAAGCCTTAGAGATTGCTTCATATAGTATTGATGGAGTTTATATCGTGGCTGATACCAAAAGAAGTTATCCTTATGGTTATTATTTATCTCAAGTTATTGGCATTTGTGGAATCGATAACCAAGGGATTACCGGAATTGAATACATTTATGATGAATATTTAAAGGGTTCAAGTGGCGCTGTAAAAATCTTTACCGATGCTCATGGAAACTTAATTGATGATTTAACTAGCTATTATGAAGAGGCTACCTCAGGAATTGATTTATATTTGACAATCGATTTAGATTTACAAATTACTCTAGAAAGAGTATTAGATAACGCAATGGCAAAGTATAATGCGGATGAAATAATGGGCGTCATTATGGATCCTAAAACAGGTGAAATTTTAGCTATGGCCTCTAGACCAACTTTTGATCCAAGCCATTATCAAGATTATGATCAATCTTTATATAACCAAAACTTACCTATTTGGAAAAGTTTTGAACCTGGTTCAACTTTTAAAATTGTAACTTTTTCAGCTGGTTTAGAAGAAGGTGTTTTTTCTTTAAATGAGCGTTTTATCGATCCAGGTTATATGGTTATAGATGGCGCAAGAATTAAAGACTGGAAAGCAGGGGGACATGGAGAACAAACCTTTTTACAAGTTCTTCAGAATTCTTGTAATCCCGGTTTTATGACCATTGGCTTACGACTTGGAAAAGAAAAACTATTTAAATATATTAAAGACTTTGGTTTTGGAGAAAAAACCGGTATTGATTTATTAGGGGAAAGTACTGGGATTATTTTTAATGAGAATAAAATTGGAAATGTTGAACTAGCTACAAGCGCCTTTGGACAAGGTAATTCAACAACTGCTATTCAACTAATTACCGCCGCAAGTGCTGCAGTTAATGGGGGATATTTAAACCAACCAGCAGTTTTAAAAGGTATTGGTAATGCTCAAACTAATGGCATTTTATATCAAGACTTTCCTATTATTAAACGACAAGTAATAAGTGAAAAAACTTCGAAAATGGTTGCTGAATCATTAGAGGCCGTCGCATCTTTAGGTACAGCTCGTAGTGCCTATATTGAAGGATACCGAGTAGGGGGAAAAACTGGAACGGCTCAAGTAGCTGAAAACGGAAAATATGTTGAAGGAAAATATATTTTATCTTTTTTAGGAATAGCTCCTATGAATGATCCAGAAGTGGCCTGTTATATAGCAGTAAATAATGCGAAAAATACCATTCAATATGGAGGAGTAGTTGTAGCCCCAATGGTTAAAGAAGTATTAGCTAGTTCCTTTTCAATCCTAAATATTCAAGCTCAATCAGGCGGAATACCACTTGATGCTAGATACTGGATTGATAAAAGAACTTATATTGTCGATGACTATGTCGGCTCAAAGCGTTCAAAAATTCAAAACACAACCAAATATACATTTAACATCGTAGGTGATGGTGATATAATTGTCGCTCAACTACCAGAAGCAGGTTATCCTTTAGTAGAAGGAGGAACTGTAATTTTATATACAAATTAGCTAACTATATAAAAATCAAGTAAATAATTAAAAAATATTTTAGTTAGCTATAAATTGTTCTTTGAAAAGTGAATATGGAAAAAAAGGCATGATGAAAAGAGCCCATTTTAAGGCTTTTTTCAAAAATAGATAAT
>JAFTPH010000057.1 GCA_017463365.1 Bacilli bacterium | reverse complement strand
TTTAAACTATCTAAAACATTATCGTTCTCAAGATCAAAATAATTACTCTTATTTGTACGATTAATGTCTTATGATTTTTACAATTTTGTCAAGCTTATAATTTTAATTTTTTTTGTAAATTTCAAAAAACGTTGACAATATATTATTTAAAAATAAAAACCAAAGTCTTTTGACTTTGGTTTAAACATATATGTTCTATTTACTTATAACTTTTTTATTATAAGATCTTTTATGGCAATGAGGACATTTCATATATCTAGTTCTGCCAAAATGAATAGCCCATAATACGCTATTGAAAGTTGGAACATATTTATGACCACATTTACCACATTCATAATATCCAGCTGTTTGTTCGATTTTAATACCGAAAAACATTCCCACTAGTCCAAGTACAAAACCAACTATAATTAGAATAGCTTTTACCCATTCCGGAATTGAAAAGAATGCTGTGACAAAACAAAACCCTAATAATATAATCATTGAAAATATACCAATAACTATCTCTAAAACAAGTAATTTTTTATCATTTTCTTCTTTTTGTTTAATCATGTCTAACAATATTTGTTCTTTTTTTTCATCGTAATTACTCATAGTAACAACCTCCCCACTTAATAAATCATTTACACTGATTTCTAAAAGACAACATAGTTCAAGCATAATAGACGAATCAGGCATCGTTAAGCCTCTTTCCCACTTAGAAACTGCTCTATCAGTAATATTAAACTTTTCAGCAAGTTCCGCTTGAGTTAAATTTTGTTTTTTTCGACATTCGGCAATAAATTTACCTATTTTTATTTGGTCCATATTAATTCCTCCTTTCGACATCAGTATATAATAAATGAGTTTATAAGTAAACATACCAGTGGTTGAGTGGGGATTTTCAACCACTGGTATAACAATTATTAAAGATATTATACCATAAATATCCCATTCTATCAAAAAAGAATAAAAACACTCATTTGAGTGTTTTATTAAATGTAAATAACAGAATCTGTTTTTAACCAATTACCCGCATTAAGTTCTAAAATTTGTTCGGCTGTTAAACCAGTTTTACGCATAATACTCATTAAAGTATCGCCTTCTTCAATTTTATATGTTCTTAAAGTTTTAGGAACACTTATTGACTGACCTGATTTTAGAATTAATTTACCAAAATCATTATATTTCCCTAAATCACTTGGTGTAACATTTAATGCTTCAGCAATCTTTTCAATTGTATCATTACCTTTGGTAATATATTTATCCACATATACTTCATCCATAGAACCCCTTGGGATAAATAATTCTTGATTTGGATAAAGCATATTACTAGTTAAAGTATTAACATCAACAATTTCAGCAATCGTTGTTCCATACTTTTTAGCAATCGAATAAAGTGTATCCCCTTTTTGAACAATGTATTTATCGTAATTATTCACTTAATCATTTCCTTTCAAGATATTATATGAAAAATATATAAATATGATTAGGCTAATAAATAAGTTTTTAATAATTTATTTTTTTATAAAAGATAAATAAAAATGCAGACACTTATTTGTGTCTGAATTAAATTATTGTTAAAAAATAAATAAATTTTATTATCTGGCCAAAAGAAAATCCCTACTTGAAAAAGTAGGGATTTTTACCCAGAATTCTTTACAGGTTATTTTTTATATATTATTTTTAATGTGATTTATAACCTATTTTACCCAGATTTTTTTACAGGGCCCATTTATTATACTTTTATTCTTCAACAATACATCAAATATATTATCCAACATATCCCCATTCTATTTTTTGATTAGGTACACACCACCCATAATCCCATCTAGTAGTATATCTTTCAGCTTCACAATATATAATAGAATCTTCAGCAATATCATAAAAAGCCATATAACCCATATGAATAATAGTTTCAGGAATAATTACAGTTTTTAAATTTGCACATCCTGCGAATGCTTCATTACCAATTATTTTTACGCTACTAGGTATTATAATTTTTTCCAAACTTATACAATTTCTAAACGAAAGCGATGATATTTCTCTAACACTATCAGGAATTGTTATATTCCCTAAGCTCACACATCCTTCAAATGCCCTATAGCATATTATCGTAACACTAATAGGCAAGACAATTTTAGTTAGATTTGTACAATTATAAAATGTATAAGAATCAATTTCTTTTAATCTATTATTATCATCAAATATTACTTCTTCTAAACTTGTACAGTTATAGAATGCAGATTTTCCGATATTTGTAACATATCTTGGAATAAAAATTTTAGATAAGCTTGTACAATTTTTAAATGCATCATATTCTATACTTTTAGCTTTATCGGAAATTACTACACTTTTTAAGTTTATACATAATTCAAATGCCGAATAACCTATTTTTGTAACACTATTTGGAATAACAATTTCAGATAGACTCTTACATCCATAAAAGGCACCTGAATCAATTTCTTTTAATCTACTATCATTATCAAATATCACTTCTTCTAAGCTAGCACATTCGCCAAATGCAGTGCTTCCTATAGATAAAACATTTTTGGGAATAACAATTTTTGATAGATTTGTACATCCATAAAAGGCATAACTACCTAAGTTTTGCAAGTTACTATCATCATCAAATATTACTTCTCTTAAATTCGTACATCTACGAAAACATCTTTCAGCTATAGTTATAACAGTATTGGAAATTGTAATATTTTTTAAATTCGAACAATCTTCGAATGCATTTACACCTATACTTGTTACACCATTTGGAATAACAATTTTTAATAGGTTTGTACATTCAGAAAATGCGCCTGGGCCAATTTCTTTTAGACTACTATTATCATCAAAAATTACTTCTTCTAAATTTATACATTTATCGAATGCAGAGGGACCAATATTCGTTACACTATTTGGAATAGTCACCTTTATTATATTATCAAATCCATAGAATTGATAATCATCTATACTAGTTACAGTATCTAGTATATCAATTTCGGTTACTTCATACCACCTATTTTTTTCATTTAATATATAGAAGTGTTCAGCATAATACATTGGATTAGAATATTGATTATCAAAATCTATATTACACCAGTCTTTTAATGTTCCTTGGTAATATACATTTTCTAATTTTTTAAGTCCATAAAAAGAATCTCCATATATTGTTTTAACAGTGTCAGGAATAACTATTGTTTTTAAATTTGTACATTCATAAAAAGCATGATTTGATATTAATAAGACACCTTCCGGAATAACTAATTTTGATTTTTTAGTACTACATCTTTTTAAAGTCGTTCCTTCATTTGAAAGATACATATCAACTTTACTAATATTCTTAATATTATCAATATTATTTATTAAATAACTAAATCCTAGTCCTCCAAGAAATTGTATAACAAATAAAAGTGTTATTATTAATACTAATAATCTAGATTCTTTTACTTTATTTTTCATTAGCCTATTATTAAATCCCTATTTACCAAAATTTTTAACTTCGTCAGTAACCATTTTAATGAATTCATCTAAAGCCATAGTTACAGAGTTAGTTGTACCATGATGACGATAAGTAATTTCATTATTAGCAACTTCTTTATCTCCAAGTACTAAAGTATACGGAATTTTGTTAGTTTGTGATTCACGAATCTTATAATTCATTTTTTCATTACGCGCATCAATTTCCGCTTTAATTCCTGCTGCTTTTAATACTTCTTGAACTTTTTTAGCATATTCCATATGTAAATCATTGTTAACCGGAATAATCATCATTTGGCGTGGTGCAAGCCATAGTGGGAATGCCCCTGCATAGTGTTCAATTAAGATACCAATAAATCTTTCAAATGATCCAAATAATGCACGGTGTAACATAATTGGACGGACCTTTTCTCCTGTTTCTGAAACATATGTTAAATCAAAACGTTCAGGTAAGTTCATATCTAATTGGATAGTACCACATTGCCAGATACGGTTCATTGAGTCACGAAGTTTAAAGTCAAGTTTAGGACCGTAGAACGCACCATCTCCTGGATTTAGTTTATAACTGATTCCTTTGCTTTCTAATGCACGAGCAAGGGCAGCTTCAGCCTTATCCCAAGTTTCAATCTTACCAATATATTTATCTTCTGGTCTTGTAGATAATTCAATATGATATTTTAAACCAAATACGCTATATACATAGTCGTATAAGTCAACAATACGTCCGATTTCTTCTTCAATTTGATCTTCAGTAATAAAGATATGAGCATCATCTTGAGTAAAGTTACGAACACGGAATAATCCGTTTAATGCTCCACTAGCTTCATGACGATGAACAAGTCCAAGTTCCCCAACTCTTAATGGGAAGTCACGGTATGAGTGAATATTATTTTTATAAACTAACATTCCTCCTGGGCAATTCATTGGTTTTATCGCAAATTCTTTTTCATCAATTGTAGAAATATACATATTTTCTTTATAGTTAAACCAGTGACCTGATATTTCCCATAATTCTTTATTTAACATAATTGGTGTTTGAACTAATAAATATCCATTTTCTGTATGAATCTTATACCAGAAATCTTCTAATTTACGACGTAAAACCATTCCATTTGGTAGCCAGAATGGGAATCCTGGACCAAATTCACTTAACATAAATAATTCTAATTCTTTTCCAATTCGACGGTGATCGCGTTTTTTACGTTCTTCTAAAACTTCTAAATGAGCTTTAAGAGATGCTTCATCAAAGAAACATGTCCCATATACTCTTTGTAATTGGTTACGATCAGAATCTCCACGCCAATAAGCACCAGAAACATTTAATAACTTAAAGTTTTTAAGCCATTTAGTGTTTGCGACATGAGGACCACGACAAAGATCAGTAAATGATCCTTGTGAATAAACAGTAATTACTTCTGTATCTGGTAATTCTTCAATTAATTCAGTTTTATATTCATCATTTTTAAAGATTTCTAAAGCTTCTTCCTTTGAAACTTCTTTTCTTTCAATAACTAATGCTGCCTCAGCTAATGAGCGCATTTTCTTTTCGATTTTAACTAAATCTTCTTCAGTTAATTTAACATCACCTAAATCCATATCATAGTAGAAACCTTCTTCAATTGCTGGTCCTACTCCAAAGCAAGCATTAGGATATAATTCTTTAATTGCTGTTGCAAGTAAATGTGCACAAGAGTGATTTAAAACATCTTGTAAAACTTCTGTATTACCAGTAATTAATTCGAATGTTGCATCAACATCTATTGGGCGTGCTAAATCGTATAATTCACCATTAACTTTCGCGATAATGCATTTTTTCGCTAAACTAACAGAAATACTGTTTGCGATAGCAAGTGATGAAGTTCCTTTTTCAAATTCTTTAATTGTTCCATCTGGAAAAGTAATTTTAATCATTGTTTTATTCTCCTTCATAAATTTAAATAAAAAAAGCCCATCCATAAAGGACGAACTTGTTCGTGGTACCACCTTAATTCGTAAGTAAAAACTTACCTCTTATGAACGATATCGGGTTCCACCGGCCTCTATTTCTAGGGCAGCTCCATGGGAGTAACTATTAGGTACAACTTGTAGTTTCCACTATCCTACATCACTAGTAATTGTATGATCTAATAATCATATCCATATCAACGCTTTATTTCAACATAAATATTATATAACTTTTTTTACTTTTTGTAAAGTTAAATAACCATTTATCTGTAATTTTCATCTTTTAATTCAACAAAATCCATTAGAACTTTAATACGTTCCCAAACCCGTGAAGCTCTCATCATATCAACTCCACCTTTTCCTTCCGCAAGATGTTCTAACAATTGTTCTGCACTAAGATTTGAACTCATAAAAGTTAAACGTTTATAGTCCATTCTTTCTTGTAGAATTGGAAGTAAAACTTCATCACGGATAAAACTATTAGGAGTTTCACCGCCAAAATCATCAAGAACTAAAACTTCAACATTTTTTAATTCTTCAATTATTTCTTCAAACTCAGCTTTACCAATTAAACTTTTTAATTTTCTAACTACATCAGGATAATAAGCAAAGATAGTTTCTGCTTTGTTATCAGCTAGCATTCTTGCTAAAAAAGCTAAAATAAATGTTTTACCACAACCGTATGTTCCATGTAAATAGAATCCTTTAGCACTTTGATTATTGGCATAATCAACTAAAACTTTTTTAACTTTCGCTAAAACTTCTTTACGTTTAGGATTAGTAATTAATTCTCCATGATATAAAGATTCATCAATCCCAATTAGTTTTAAACATTTTTGTTTATCTAGAACTTGTTGGTAATTACAAGGAATTAATTCTGTTTTTAAAGTTTCATCTTCATAATATAACTCTGCTAAATGACCTTTAATCGTTTGACGACAATTTGAAAGACCTAAACATTTAACACATTTTTCTTTATTAATTAAATAACTTACAAGTAGTGAATCATTTTTTAATAAATCATCTGTTGTTAAGTTATGTTCATGAATTAAATCAGTAATATGTTCATCATTTAAAACTTCTTTAAATAATTCATCAAATGCTCGATCATTTAAACGATCAGTAGTTTTTGATGTTTTAATATTTTTCCCTAATTTTTCCATAAATTTAACCTCTATTTCTTAACTTTAAAGAAGGCTTCTAAATCTTCTAATGATTCACTTTCTTCTTTTGGACGAGCTAATTTTTCTTTTTCCTTTTCAAGATATTCATCATACCAAGAAGCAGTCTTCTTAGCTTGAGGTTGTTTATATCTTGTTTGTTTAGGACTATTACCACTAATCTTATCTAAAGCCATTGAAGTAGTCATAATTCCACCTCTAATCCAAGAATTAGCAATTTTAATAAAATAGTTATAACTTGGAATTTCTCCATCTTTAGATGAAATGACATAAATTATTAAAACGTTTAATACCCCAAGTGGTAAATTAGTTGTCGTACGTAACTTTTCAAACATCTCAATTTCACTACTTGTTAACTTTGTTCCATACTTGTTTTCCACAATATCTTTTGGAGGAGTATTTTCTAAAGCAATAATTAATAAATCGTTGGTATTAGTTTTAATAGTTACGGGTTTAATTTTAATCATTTGATGTTTACTGTCATATTGGTATTTAACATTAATATTTAATACCTCATAATCAAGTGTTCTATCTGGGGTTACAGAGTTTTTAATTGCTTCACACATTTCTTCAACACTTAACCCATACATGAAACTTAATTTATTAACAACATCATAGAATTTAACACTTCTTAAAGTTTCATTATCAAGCAAATCTAAAGCTTCAACTAAAATTAATAAACATTCATAATCAAAGTGAGCCTTACCTAAATTAATTCCTTGATTTTTCGCACTTACCCAATAGTTTTGATATTTACTTGTACTTTCTTTTTTAGTTACTTCATATACATCATCAAACTTGCGAGTTATATTTTTAAATGTTCCGATATCATAACGATGAACTAATAATTCGGAAACTATTTTATCAAATTCAGTGTTTCCCACACTACCTCTTAAGCATTCTTCTAATACAGGATCAGTTAAAAAATCATATGGATCAGCTACTTCTTTTAATTGATAAATGTAAGTAACTTTATCATTGTCCATTCGAACATATACTTCTAACAATCCTAATGCTTCTAATTTATGTCTTGTATTAAGAAACTCTTTGATATCTTCAATAAATAGTCTTGATAGAATAGTTTTATGAGCAATAACACTTGACTCAAACTCTCCTTTATCTACAAAACTAAATAATGATAAATATAAATTTACTCCTAATGTTCCAACTATTGGAGCATATAAATAACTTAATACTTTTTTACGGTAATCAGATAGTGGTTCACAAAGAGCGATAATTAGTTCATCATTAATTGATAAAACTAAATCATCTTTACTAACCATTATCTTTTACCTCCTTTTCGAAGAATATATAAATTACGGTCTAATTCTTGATAATATTCTTCAATATAATTGATTCCTTTCCCCATTGGAATTAAGAAATGAGTAACAATATGTAAATCTACCGCTTGTTCATAATAACTTACTTCGATAATATTAACTGTAATTTCTGAATTCATATTTGATAATAAAATTTCTTTATATTGATCATTTACATCAATTACATCATAACCCAATTTTTTGGCTACATCGATAACCGCATTCTTAGTAGTTTTGAAATCATTACGATAATAGTGTGTTAATAAACGTTCATTTTTATCATAATCACTTGTCACAAAATCATTTGAGAAAAAGTCTTTAATAGCCATATGGGCCTCCTTGTTAAATATTCTTTATTACTTCATTGATTTTTTGATAGGTATCACTTAAGCCTGTATCATTATTCAACACAACATAATCAATACCTATTTCTTCACAACGAGCCACTTTTTCAGATAAACTCATTTGTGAAGCCATTTTCTTTAAAGCATATTCTTTATTAATGTTATCTCGTTTCATTAATCTTTCAACTATTATATCTTCTTTACAGCTAACTATCATAATATAATCACATATATCTTCATATTTAGCTTCTAATAATAGTGGAACAGATACAAAAATCAATGTTTTTTCTTCTATCTTTTTGATTATAGCATTTTTTTGTCGTAAAATGTCAGAATTAATAATTTTTTTTACAATTGGATGCATTATATTATTTAAATCTTCTCTTTTTGAAGTATCGTTAAAAATTATTACTCCTAAGGCTTTTCGATCAATTGCTCCCTCGTAATAAAATTCATCGACTTTTGTTTTTCCCCATTTCTTAGTTAATTCATCAACAATTGTCTTTAAATATTTACTATTTTTGTCTAAAAGGTCTCTACTTATTTCATCCGCATCAATTACTGGATAATTTTCTTGTTTTAAATAATCAGTAACTGCTGTCTTACCAGAAGCAATTACGCCAGTAACGCCAACAACTTTAATTTTTTTGTAAACTTTTTGGCAACTAGGACAGATATATGTTCCTCTTCCGCCAACTACGGTTTTTTCTATCGTTGTTCCACAATTAATACATGGTTGTCCAACTTTCGTGTGAACCATTAAATTAATTTGAAAACGACCAGTAACCCCTAAACTACTTGTATATGAGCGAATCGTTGTTCCCCCACATTCAATCGCATATTTTAAAATTTCTCTTGAATTGTCTAAAATTAATTTTACTTGATCAAGGATTAAATCTTTACCTAAAGTCAAAGGATGAATTTTACTTTTAAACAAAACCTCATCAACATAAATATTACCAAGACCTGCTAAATTTTCTTGATCTAGCAATAATGTTTTAACCGGCATATTTTTAGTTTTTAGTTTGTTATATAATCCTTCAAAATCTGTTGAAACATTTGCTTCTGGACCAAGTTTAACAATCCCTTTATATTTCATAATATCTTGAATATCTACACTTTTAACAATGGTCATAATACCAAATTTTCTTGTATCATGATAGCGTAATGATGTTCCATCTTCAAATTCAAAAACAATATGTTCATGTTTTTCAATAGGATCATCAACTGTCTTAATAAAATATTTCCCTTCCATGCGTAAATGAGATATTAAACTAACATGTTCAAAAATAAATACTAAGTATTTACCATATCGATAAAATGAACATAATTTTTCCCCAATTAAACTTTTTTTAAATTCTTTAGTGTTAATATCTTCTAGCATTTTTTCATAAAATACTTCAATATTTTTGATTCTTTTACCAACAATTTTTGCTTCTAACGTTCTTCTAACCGTTTCAACTTCTGGTAATTCTGGCATTATTCCCATCCATTATACTTTATAAGACTTGCATCAAAATTGTCTCTAAAGTAAAAATCATCTTCTGATTTAGGATATCCTAAAGCTACTAAACTAAACGGTTCAATATTTGTTGGTAAGTTGAATATTTCTTTTACCGCTTCTAATCTATTATCAGTTTCATATACGCCAATCCAGTATGATCCGATTCCCATATGAGTTGCTTCTAATAAAATATTTTGGGTTGCTGCAGCTAAATCTTGGTGAAATAGGCGGCATGTTGCCTTTTCTAAATCAGCTAATACTAAAATAAATGCTTTAGCTTCTTTAATTTTACCGGTAAAAGAAGGGTGCTGCATTAATTTCTTCATAACTTCTTCTTCATCAATTACCATAAAACACCAAGGTTTTCTATTCATTGCTGAAGGTGCTTGCATGGCCGCACGGATCAAAGTTTCCATACTTTCACGTGAAACTTTTTTATCTTCGATAAAAGTTCTAATACTTCTACGAACTTTAATTTCTTTCATTTTAACTCCTCCTATTTTAAATCCCAAGTTTTTCCAAATTCAACTTCTGCTTCTAATAAAACATCTAAAATAACCGCTTTTTCCATCGTTTCTTTTAAAACTTGTTTTACAATTTCTAATTCATCAGAAGTTGTATCAATTATTAATTCATCGTGTACTTGAGCAACCATTTTACTTTTTAGCGATAATTCTTTCATTTTATTGAAAACATCAATCATCGCAATTTTAATTACATCGGCAGCTGAACCTTGGATTGGCGCATTCATCGCTGTACGTTCGCCAAATTTTTGTAAATTATAATTTGAACTATTTAGTTCCGGAATATATCTACGACGTTTAAAGATTGTTTCAGTATATCCTAAACTTCTCGCATTTTTAATAGTTTCCTCTAAATATACTTTAATTTCTGGATAAATTCTAAAGTATTTTTCGATAAATTCAGCCGCTTCCCATGGCGCAATATGTAATGTTTCTGATAATCCCCAATCGCTCATACCATAAACAATTCCAAAATTAACCGCTTTAGCTCGTCTACGCATTTCTTTTGTAACTTCTTCTAATGGTACTCCATGAATTTTTGAAGCAGTTGATGAGTGTAAATCTACTTTATTGTTAAATGCTTCTAACATCGCTTTAGACTTAGATAATGATGCTAAAATACGAAGTTCAATTTGAGAATAGTCCGCACTAACTAAATATCCGTCTTCATTAGAAGGAATAAACGCTGATCTAATAATTTTACCTTCTTCTGTACGAATTGGTATATTTTGAATATTTGGCTCTACACTTGATAAACGACCAGTCATTGTTAAGTATTGTTTAAAAATAGTGTGAACTTTTCCATCAGTTGAATGAATTTCACTACTTAAACCATCAACGTAAGTAGATACAAGTTTACTATATTTTCTGAATTCTAATATTTGTTCAATAATTGGATGAACATCTTTTAATGATTCTAAAACTTCAACACTAGTAGAGTAACCAGTTTTATTCTTTTTACCCTTACCTAGAGCTAATTCTTCAAATAAAACTACCCCTAGTTGTTTAGGAGACGCAATATTAAATTCATGTCCTGCTAGTTCATAAATTTTGTTTTTGGCACTGTCAATCTTTTCACTAAATACTTTTTTAATATCTTCTAAAGTTTTTGTACTAACTTTAAAACCATTTATTTCCATTTCAGCTAAAACATAAGCTAGAGGAATTTCAATATCTTTTAGTAAACTTACTAAGTTTTCTTGCGTTAAATCTTTGACTATAACGTCTTTTACTTCTTTTAAAGCAACTGCTTTTTTCATTGTATATTCGGCATAAACCTCAAAAGCAGGAACAACATATTTAGTCTTTTTACTATAAACTTCTTCATGATATGGAACATTTGTTGGTTTAAAGTTTTCTAAAACTGTTTTAATATCTCCACTTGCATAACTTGGATTTAAAACATATGAAGCAAGCATTAAATCAAAATCAACATTTTTAATTTCTAAACCTAATTGAGATAAAGAAACAATTGTTTTCTTTAAATCAATTACATTTTTATGATAATCACTAATTAAATAGTTTTTTATATCTTCATCAAAGATTTGAACTTTATCTAAGAAATATACATCTTCTCCAACTAAAATACTCATTCCTAAAATATTAGCTTTATGATAGTTATCTCCATCTAATTCGATATCTAAATAAGCTTCTTGATTAAGTTTTTCTTTTAAAGTTGTTAAATCACCATAATGATAATTATAATTAACTTCTACTTTATTTTCTTGTGTTGGTTCAATTTCAAGTTTACGTAAAAATGACTTAAATTCAACTTTTTCAAAGAATTTTCGTAAAGATTGATAATTCGGTTTATTAAGAGCCGTATCTTCAAAGCTAAAATCAAAGGGAACTTCAGTATAAATCGTTGCTAAAAACTTTGTTTTAATAGCTTGTTCTTTATCATTTTCAAACGCTTCAGCAACTTTACCTTTTAACGCAGGAATATTTTCAATAATTTTTTCTAAAGAACCATATTCTTTTAAAAGATTTAAAGCTGTTTTAGGTCCTACCCCTTTTACTCCTGGTAAATTATCCGAACTATCACCAATCATGGCTTTATAATCAACATGTTGGTTAGGTTTAAAACCAAGTTTTTCTTCAAAGTTTGTAACTGTATAATCATCTAGTTCAGTTATTCCTTTTTTAGTTAAATGAACAGTAATGTTGTCATCAACAAGTTGTAGTAAGTCTTTATCTCCACTAATTACTTCAACTGGATGACCAAGTTTTGAAGCAAGACGCGCCATTGATCCAACAATATCATCTGCTTCATATTCAAATAATTCTAATTGTTTAATTCCTAAGGTTTGTAAATATTCTTTGATTAAAGGTATTTGGATCCCTAGTTCTTCTGGCATCTTTTTTCTAGTACCTTTATAATCACTATATTGTTGGTGACGGAACGTTTGCTTTCCCGCATCAAAAGCGACAAGCATATGAGTTGGCTGCATCGTATCAATTATTTTATTCATCATATTGACAAATCCATATAAAGCATTGGTATATAGTCCGTTTGAGGCTTGCATAAGGTTGCCAGTATACGCTGTTGCGTAATACGCTCTAAACATTAAACTATTTCCATCTATTACAACTACTCTTTTATCCATAATATTCACCACTTTCAATCATCTTATTTTATCATATTTTTTACTTTTTTCATATTATTACGCTAATTTAATTTTAATAATATTTTTTTATTTTTTGTCAAAAATAATAACATGAAGAAACTACTTATTTATCTTTTATTTATCTTATTATTATCAAGTTGTGGAAAAGTAATTACCATAAGTAATAAACAAATTATCCCACAAGATTTTACAAATAAAATCTCTAAGTATTCAACTTACAAAGATGAATATCTAAACTACTACTATTATACTTATTTAGATTATCCAAATAAAACTTACATCGAAATTCTAAATTATGTAAATTATCCCTCATTTTACGATTTCTCAAAACCCGCTAAAGCTTTAAACATAAATGGTTTATTATTAGTCAATCGTAAGTTTTATTTAGAGGAAGATTACTATCCAAGTAATTTAGTTTCAATAACTGGTGTTAACTATGTAAAAAGAGAAAATGAAGTAATGATGATTAATGAAGATGTTTTAAAAGCGTATAAAGAAATGGAAATTTTCGCGAAACAAAAAAATATTAATTTTACGATTTTTTCTAGTTTTAGAAGTTATCAAAAACAATTATCTCTATGGAATCCATCAAGACCTGCTAGTGATAAATTTCTAGCTAAACCTGGTTTTTCCGAACATCAAACCGGTCTTGTTTTAGACATAAGTACTCTTGATAAAGGTTTAACAATTCACTTTGAAGACAGTCCATCTTTTAATTTTTTAGAATCTAATGCTCATAAATTTGGTTTTATTTTACGCTATCCTAAAGGTAAGGAACACATTACTGGTTACGCTTATGAACCATGGCACTATCGCTATGTTGGAAAAGAGGTTGCTTATATAATATGGAAAGAGAAACTTACTTTAGAAGAATATTTTTATAAGTATCTACTTCTATAAGAGGTTCTAAATAATACTCGTTTGGTTTTAGATTTTTAATAATTTGTTTAATACTTTCTAATTCTCCCACAACAATACAACCAATTTCTCCTGATATTATAATTAAATCTTCACCTACATTTTGAGGATGTTTTTTTAAATATCCTTTAACAATCATTTTATCACCTTTGATAGTATATGCCGTGCAACATTCACTTTATTACACATATTATATAATAAAGAAAGGAGTGTTAAATCGTGCAGTATCAAATGGTTGTAAATGAAAAAGGAGAAAGACTCTGGTTACCGATTATTGCTGGAGCGGCAATACTATCAGCTCCATTTTGGTTAAACAATAATCGACCAAATAATAATTGTTGTCCACCATACTACCCACCATATTATTATCCTCAACCACTACCATACCCTTATCCGTACCCTATGCCAATGCCCTATCGAAGATAAAAAAATCCCGTTTAACGGGATCTTTTTTTCGGATTACGATAATAATTATCATTATAATAATAAGGATTTGGATACATATAATATGGATTATAGTTATTATAAACTGGATATTTTTTTGTTTTCTTTACTTCTTTTTTTATTTTTTTCTCTTCCACAATAACCTCTTTAGGCTCTTCTTGTTTTTCTTCTTTAATATTATTGATAGGCAACTCCATTTTTGGATAATAATCTTCAATAAATGGTTCCACTTCATTAATTTCATCATTTAACTGATTAGAAATTTCTGGTAATTTGATTTTCGTACCGGGAATTAATTTATCCCAATTAGTAATATGTTTATTAATTTTCGTAATTTCAGATACTTCTAACTCGTGAATAAAAGCAATTTTTGATAAACTTTCACCGGTTTTAACAACATGGTAATTTATATTAACTCCTCCTTAAAAAATCGTTGGTTTACCAACGATTTATTTGTCAACAATGAAATCTTCATTAATTTCATTTTCAAAATCATCGACGGTATCAGTAGCATCATTATTACAAGCAAACACTGTAACCATCATTTTAGTTTCACCAATCACTTCAACTAGCAATTCAAAGACGATTTCTACAACAATACCGTCTTCTGTAATACAAGCATTTGTACAAGTAGGTTGTTGAATTACTCTCGCAATCACATCGAAGTGTTCACCAACATTATCACAAATTAATTCTCGTACCTTTACTGTTTCTGAATAACTAACGTCTTTTCTAACAATATCTGTTCTAGTATTATTATCATATGAATACCAAACATCTATTTCAAAACTTCCATTAACATCAACCTTTTTTTGGTTTAAACAAGCTTCAAACTCATGATTAATAACCCAACATCCAAGCACACTAAATGTCTCATTACTAGGGGCGATATTTTCTTTAATTCGTAAAAGTTTTTTACCTTTAGCTACGACAGCTCTTGTGACAATTTCGCGAATTTCGCTCACTTATATCCCTCCTCAATACAATATATTCAAATTTCCATTATTCGGTGACAGTGTTCTTTTAATAATATGCTATTAAATATAAGTTTATCCCAAAGAAAAAACGCTAGTATTTCTACTAACGTTTATTTACTATTTTATTAATTCCCCAAGTAAATGCCAAGAATATGCTTTTATGACTTTTACATCAACAATTTTACCAATTAAATCGTCACTACCTTCAAAGTTAACAAGTTTATTATGTTCTGAATAACCGGTATACATATTTTCATTATTTTTACTCTTACCTTCAACTAGCACTTTAACAATTTGATTTTCGAATCTTTGATTACCTTCTAAATAATATTTATTAATAGTCTCATTTAATTTATTTAAGCGTTCATGTTTTTGTTCTTCGGTTAAAGGATTATGGTAAGTAGCAGCTGGAGTCCCCTCACGAGGCGAATAAATGAATGTAAAAGCCCCTTCAAATTTAACTTCTTCAACTAAACTTAAAGTATCTTCAAATTCTTCTATTGTTTCTCCCGGGAAAGCTACAATAATATCAGTTGTAATACTGATTCCTGGAACAGCTTTTTTTAACTTTTTAATCTTTGATAAGTAATCTTCCCTTGTATATTTACGATTCATTCTCTTTAAAATGTTATTGTTACCTGATTGTACTGGCAAATGTAAATGAGGCATAATATTTCCACCCATTCCCATTACTTCAATTGTTTCATCATCTAAATCACGTGGATGAGATGTTGTATATCTAACTCTTGAAATTGGTAATTTTTGAAGATCGCGCAGTAAATCAGCAAATGAATATTTAATATCGGTAAAATCATTACCATAGGCATTAACATTTTGTCCTAAAAGCGTAACTTCTTGATATCCATCTTCGATTAAGGCCTTAACTTCTTTAAGAATAGCCTCTGGTTTTCTAGAACGTTCTTTACCTCTAGTATATGGAACAATACAATATGTACAAAACTCATCACAACCATACATGATATTTACCCATGCTTTATATGGATGATCACGTTTTACTGGTAATTCTTCGTAAATGTCACCTTCAATTGAGAATATTTCAACTAAAGGGTTATTAGTTTTTTCAATTTCATATAAGTATTCTGGAAGTTTGTCAATATTATGCGTTCCGAAAATTAAATTAACATGTGGATATTTTTTGTTAATCATTTCAATAGTATTTTCTTCTTGCATCATACAACCACAAATACCAATAATCATATTTGGATTATTCTTTTTATATTTAACGAAACGACCAAGTTCCCCAAAAATTCGGTTTTCCGCGTTTTCTCTAATAGCACATGTATTAAATAATACTACATCAGCTTTTTCTTCTTCTACAACATTTGTGTAACCCATTCTTTCAAGTAATCCTGAGATTTTTTCACTATCTGCTAGGTTCCCTTGACATCCATAAGTTTTAACACAATATGTTTTACCATTTCCAATTGTTTGGTATTTAGAATCCATTTGGTAATTAATTGTTTCTACTGTTTTTCCTAGTCTTTTTCTCGCTTTTAAAAGTGAGGGAGTTTGATATCTACTATATACTTTACTCATATTTTTCTACCATATTCTTTCACGAATTTCTTGTTTTGTTTTTACATAATAATCAAGGTCGGTCATCCCATACATCACTTTATCACATACCATTCCATCATAGCGTAAATAAGCGTTTCTCGCAATCCCTTCTTTTAAGAAACCTAACTTTTCACAAACACGTTGTGATTGAAAGTTTTCTTTAAAGGTTGCGACCTCAATTCTTTTTAAATTTAAATCATTAAATCCCCAATCAATTAAACAATTAGCCGCCTCTACAATAATACCTTTTCCCCAATAAGCAGGACTTAAAGCATATCCAAGTTCTGCTTTGAAACCAGGTTTATAATTATAAAGTTCAATTGTACCAATCATTTTATTATTTTCACGATAAACGATTGCATATACGCCAGGTTCACCGCGATTTTTCGAATCTATAAAGAGATTAATTACTGCGGCTGACTCTAAGACTGTTCGATGAGGCTCCCAACCGGCCATTGGACCAACAAGGGGAGAACATGAATATTCAAACATATCTATCGCATCATTAACATTAATATCTCTTAAAATTAATCTGTCTGTTTTAAAAACTGGTAATTTATTCATCTTAATTCTCCTAAAGAAAATAGTTGGCAATAGCTGTATGCCAACTATCTCCAACTATTTACGAGCTTCTACGATTAATTTAATGGCTGTTCGTTCTTCACCATCAATCACAATATCTGAAAATGCAGGAATACAAATTAGATCTTTTCCTGTTGGCGCAACATACCCTCTTGCAATGGCAATCGCTTTAATTGCTTGATTAAGTGATCCAGCTCCAATCGCTTGAATTTCGACATTTTGTCTTTCTCTAAATGCGTTTGCTAGCGCTCCAGCAACAGAGTTGGGTTTTGATTTTGATGAAACTTTTAATACTTCCATTTTTATAGCCTCCTAGTAGTTATTCTAACATTCATAACGTATTACCTTTTGTATTACGTCTGGAATCTCATGAATGTTGCCCTACTATTCTACTATATTGATGATATCGTATTTTGTCACTTTGTGCGTAGTTTCATTAATTTCTACAAGCAAACCACAAAATTGGATTTTGCCTTTAGTCATTGGGGTATGCTTAACTGGCATACCAGTTAATAAACGATGGAAAATGTCTTCAGGTTCTACTCCAATTACTCCTTCAAGTGGTCCAGTCATTCCTAAATCAGTCATATACATTGTCCCATTTCTTAATACTCTAGCATCATTAGTTTGAACATGAGTATGCGTTCCTACAATGATATCGATTTTGCCATCAAAGTACAAACCGAAAGCAATTTTTTCACTTGTTGCTTCTCCATGGAAATCACAAATATACAAATCACTCTTAACTTCATTTAAAACTTTTTCAGCAGCTCTAAATGGACAATCTAATGAATTATTATCAAAGGTTCTTCCCATTACTTGAAATACAGTAATTTTTTTGCCATTATAGTTAATAGTAACATACCCTTTTCCAGGAGTACCTAATCCATAGTTTAATGGTCTAATTAAGTTTTTAGCCTCATCCATATGTTCAACAATTGTTCGATTAGAAAATGAATGATTTCCTAAAGTAACGACATTAACATGTTGTTCTAATAACCATTGGTAATATTTAAACGTAATACCTTTTCCATGAGCAATATTTTCGCCATTAGCAACCACAAAATTAATACCATGTTCTTGAATAAGTTTCGGCAAATTATTTTCGATTGCTTTTCGACCATATTCTCCAAATATATCTCCAATTAATAAAATACGCATAAATTTAATTTCTTTTCTAGCGAGCTACTTCTTGTACTCGAACTTCACGGATAACAGTAACTTTAATAGTTCCAGGATAATCCATAGTTGTTTCAATTTTCTTTTTAATGTCTCTAGCAAGTTTAGCACTTTCTTCATCACTAATTTCTTCAGGTTTAACTAATACACGTACTTCACGTCCTGCTTGTAAAGCATATGTTTTTTCAACACCTTTAAATTCATTAGTTAAATCTTCTAATGCTTGTAATCTCTTAATATAGTTATCAAGTGATTCGCTACGTGCTCCTGGTCTTGCGGCTGAAAGAGTGTCAGCAGCTGCCACTAAGTGAGCAATAATTGTTGTTGGTTCATGGTCACCATGGTGAGAAGCAATAGCGTTAATAACTGTTTCATTTTCACGGAATTTAGTTGCAAATTCCATACCAATTTCTACGTGGCTTCCTTCCATTTCATGGTCACTAGCTTTACCAATATCGTGAAGTAATCCAGCACGACGAGCAAGCATTTCATTTTCACCAATTTCTGCAGCAAGTTTACCTGCTAAGAATGCAACTTCTTTAGAGTGAGCTAAAGCGTTTTGTCCATAACTTGTTCTAAAACGTAAGCGTCCAATTAATTTAACAAGTTCAGGGTGAATTTTACCAACTCCTGTTTCAAATACAGCTTTTTCTCCTTCTTCACGAAGTTCATTTTCTAATTCTTTTTGACATTTACTAAATACTTCTTCAATACGTGGTGGTTGAATACGACCATCACTTACTAAGATTTCTAAAGTACGACGAGCAATTTCTCTTCTGATTGGATCAAAACATGAAATTACTACTGAATCTGGAGTATCATCAACAATTAAATCAACTCCTGTAACTGCTTCGATTGCACGAATATTACGTCCTTCACGTCCAATGATTCTTCCCTTCATTTCATCATTTGGAAGTGAAATAACTGAAACAGTTTTTTCTTGAATTGTTTCATTCGCATATTGTTGAATTGCATTTGCTAAAATAGATTGAGATTTACGAGTAGCTTCATATTTAGCTTTTTCTTCTTCTTCTTTAATGTAGCTAGCAATTTCAAATGACATTTCTTCTTCAATACGTTTCATAACGATGTCTTTAGCTTCACTAGTTGTTAAACCAGAAATTTCTAATAGACGATTTTCTTGTTCTTGGATAAGTTCTTCAACTTTTTCACTGCGTTTATCAAGAGCTACCTTTTGGTTTTCAATTTTATTTTCTTTAAGTACTAAAGCATCTTCACGCTTATCTAAACTTAAAGATCTAGAATCTAAACGATCTTCGCGTTGATCTAGTTTCTTTTCAGATTCTAATAATTCAGCCTTACGTTCTTTAACTTCACGTTCGTGAACTTGCTTAAGCGAATTAATTTCTTGTTTAGCTTCATTAACCATATCCTTCTTGACTTTTTCACCTTGTTTTTTAGCATCATCAATAATTTTTTCAGCATCTTTACCTAATGCGTGAAATTCTTCTTCTTTTAAAGATTTTCCTTTGTTAATTGAGAATGATCTAACAACAAAACATGCAACTACAGCGAAAAGGAAAAGAATTCCAAGAACTACTGCAATGATAGTAAGTTCAGTACTACCAATTAATAGTGTTCCTGTAATCATAGTTTTCTTCCTTTCTTTTTGACTGTAAATTAAATTATGTATATTCAAGTATATAAATACAATAATTATCTACCTTCTTATTTTACCATAAAATGGCCTTTATGTCAAAGATATTAAGTTATAATTTATTTGCTATTTTAATATTATTTTTAACCATTTTATGTTATACTAAACATGGAGGTTTTAGATATGATTAATTACCCAAATAGAAAAGTAGTAACAACATTACCAAAACAATCTACTAATGAGCAAAAATCTCCAAACATTAAAAAATCTCGTTTAGGAGTTAATTTTGAAGATATGATTAACGATAGTAATGCCTACTATCTAAGAAAGGATTTAGCAGTTATCCACAAGAAACCAACTCCTATCCAAATTACTAAAGTAGATTACCCTAAACGTAGTAGTGCCAAAATTACGGAAGCTTTTTATAAAGTCCCTTCTACTACTGACTATAATGGTATTTACAAAGGTAAATATATTGATTTTGAAGCAAAATCTTGTAATGGTAAATCATTTACTTTTAATAACTTATATCATCACCAAATTGAACATTTGAAATTAGTTGAAAAGCATGGAGGAATATCGTTTTTATTAATTAGATATAACGATTTTGAAGAAGTATATATTGTACCTACTAAAATGCTATATGAAAAATATCAAGAATCTTTTAATGGTGGAAGAAAAAGTCTAGCTTATAGTTTTGTGAAAGAAAATGCTTATCTTGTTCCAACAGGATATGCCCCAATGGTTGACTATTTACAAATCATTGATAATTTATATTTTAAGGAGAATAAAGATGTTTAAATATTATTTAATTTTTATCATAATTATGAGTTTAATTACTTTTATAATGTATGCTGTTGATAAAGCAAAATCTAAACGTAATGCTTGGCGTATTAAAGAAGCAACCCTTCTTCTTTTATCTTTTTTTGGTGGCGCAATCGGTGGATATCTTGCGATGATATCTTTACACCATAAAACAAAACACTGGTACTTTACCCTAGTAAATATCTTTGGAGTAATATTACACGTAGTTATCGGTTATTTATTACTTAAATAGCAAAAAAACCTTCTAAGTAAAATTAGAAGGTTTTCTTTTACATAATTTTAATATTTATAATTAGGGTCTAATTCTCCCCAAAATCTACGACCTGTTTTTGATACTTCTATGCTCGCAATCGTAAATATTTCAAAATACTTACTTCCACTACCTAATGTTGAATTAGAATATCCCTCTTGAATAACATAAAGATTTACTAATATTCCATCTACCCAAACATAAGCTAAGTAACGCCCATAGGCATCAGTTTTTTGATTCTCTTGATATAACACTATTTCTTTAGCATTCTTTAACAGATTAGAAGTAAAGTTAGATGCTGCTTTACCCCAAGGTTCATGTTCTTTTGTTGATTCAGGAGTATCAATTCCTAAAAATCTAACCTTTACATAATCACCTGATAAATCATAAAAGTGTCCCGTATCTCCATCAATAGTATTAGCTAAAGTTACCAGTCCAACCCCATCATCTGTAAAATCTTTCCCTTGATATTCAAAATCAATCTTTACTAGGTCAATATAATTACCAGTTAAATGAAGAGGAGTAGTATAGACATATAAATAAGTATCTTTATGAATATAATCACCATACATTAAACCATTACCATATTCATAGAAACGATCATAATCGGCCTCACTATAATACTGATTTTTCTTTATTTCGAATTCATATTTAATTCCCAGTTCATCAAGAATTTCCTGACATTCACTTTGTGTCTTCCCTGTTAGATTTGGAAGTTTAATTTGATCTTTATGACAACCACATAATATAAAACTAAATCCTATTAGGAAAAGAATTAATATTTTCTTTATCATATCTTACTCATTAATAAGTTCTAACACTTTTAGATGGATATTTGGAGAACCATCAGTATATGAATGATCCATTAATCCATTAGCGATAAAACACATTCCAACTTTTTCATCTTTATCAAATAACATAAAACTTCTTACCCCATAGGCACTTCCAAAATGTCCATATAGTTTATGACCATAAAGATTATCAAAAATAATCATTTGAAGCCCTTTGGCACGATAATTTTCATCATGACCTTCCCAGTTTTTAACAAACATTAGTTCAATAGTTTCTTTTTCAAAAACCTTTATTCCATGGTATTCTCCACGATTAATCATCATCTGCATAATCACACTTAAATCTTTAGCACTAATAAATAATCCTCCCGCTGGACCACGGTAATTTTGACCAATTTCAAAACGTGGATAAACTCCCGCTAAAAAGCGTTCTTTTGTGCGATATAAAACCATTTCTCCATTTTTAGGAATATATGTTGATGAAACTTTATCGAAAGCTTCAATATCATCAATTCTAAAACTTGCGTCTAATCCTAAAGGTTTAAGTAAAATTCGACGAATATAATCAGTAAAATATTCTCCACTAATTCGCTCAACTATACAAGCTAAAATACCACATCCAAAGTTAGAGTAGATAAACTTTGTACCTGGAACATTTTTATCAAAAGTAATATCATTATAATAAACCGATGCATTAGGAATTAATAAATCTTCTAAAGTAACATTTAAGAAAGTTCCATTTACCCCATTATATGTATCACGTCTTGCTTCATCATTTGTCATGTCTTCATCATCAAAACCATCAGTAATACTTGATGTTTGAGTCATCAACATTCTTGTGGTAATTTTAGAATCAGGATGATAAATATTACGTAATTTGAATCCTAAATAAACACTAATATCTTCATCTAAATCTAACCTTTTTTCTTCAACTAGTTTCATTGCTGCTAAAGCAACTATAATTTTAGAGATTGAAGCGATACGATAAATAGTATCTTCTTTTGTTACTTCACTATCAGTGGCATAACCATAATTTAAACTTGTAACTTGATTATTTTTAAATATACAAGCACTAGCTCCTACTACTCCAAAACTTTCACATATCTTTTCAAATTTTTGTTTTAATTCATTCATAATCTTCACCTTTTTCCTATGTCTATATTTTATCATCATTCCCCCCTTTTAGCAAATAAAAGACTATCATTTAAACGACATTTTATCCCCTTTTATGATATAATAAAAGTATCTAGGAGATTTAAAATTATGAAAACTACAATTATTGGGATTGCTGGAGGAACAGCATCAGGGAAAACAACTATCGCTAAAATTTTATATGAGACAGCTCTTAAGTATGGATCAGTTGCACATATCCGATTAGATGATTATTATCACGATAATTCTCATCTTTCATTTGAAGAACGCAGAAAAATTAATTATGATCATCCTGATACTTATGATTCAAAGCTTTTAATAAGTCATCTTGAACAATTAAAAAATAATCAAGCTATTGAAAAACCAACTTATGATTTTGTTAATTCTATTCGTTCTACAGAAACAGAATTAATTGAGCCAAGTAATATTATTATTGTTGAAGGAATTATGGTTTTTGCGATTGCAGAATTAAGAGATGTTTTTGATATGAAAATTTTCGTGGATACTGCTGATGACATTCGTTTCATCCGTAGAGTAAAACGTGATATGAATGAACGTGGCAGAACCCTTGAATCAGTTGTAAATCAATATTTAACAACTGTTAGACCTATGCATTTAACTTTTGTAGAACCAAGTAAACGTTATGCTGATATTATTGTTCCTGAAGGCGGTAAAAACCAAGTTGCTGTTGACATATTAGTAACTAAAATAATTGATATTTTAAAACAAAAATAACACCGAAGCGGTGTTATTTTTTAATATTTCTTTAAAAATACCTCATTTTCCATCGGATCACCATGGATAATTTCTGTATCACAGTTTTCATCAATTTTTAACATTTCTTGATGAATTGCACTCATTTCTTTATCTACTTGGGCAGCAGCCATTGAAGCATTATATAAACGTTCTTTGATAGACCCTGGTACTTTTTTATTATATTTATATTTGATTGAATGTTCGATACTTGCCCAAAAGTGCATCGCATGAGTTCTAATTTGGAACTCTAACAAAATCGGTGTTTGACCTTCTATTGTTTCAACATTATATTTAAAAATTAAATGTAATGAACGATATCCACTAGGTTTAACATTTTTAATATAATCACGTTCTTCAACAAGTTTAATATCTTTTCTAGCTTTTAATAGTTCAGCAACCTTATAAACATCCTCAATATATTTACAAGTTATTCTAACTCCTCCAATATCGTGAACTTTAGAGGCAATTTCATTAAATGGGACTTCCATTCTTTCTGCTTTATTTAAAATACTTTCTGGGGTTTTAACACGACCAGAAACAATTTCAATTGGACAATGAATTCCCCTAATTAAGTATTGTTTTCTAATTCCTTCAATTTTTAAAACAAAGCCTTCAACTGCTAATTCATATGTTTGAAGAAACTTAACCCAATTAAATAATTCTTCTTGATTGTACATTTTAATCACATTCCTTTATACACTTATTATACCATATAAATATCATTTTGTAATCAAAAACGTTATTTAAATATTGTAAAACAAAAGGCTCTAATCACTGATTAGAACCTTTTAAATTAACTATTTAATATCTGCGTTTGGATCGAATCCTAAACGTTTTAATGTTTCAACAACATATGATTCACGATATTCATCTTCAGGTTTACGGTTATAGTAAGAAATGAAGAATTCTTCTACTGCTTGTTCATATGTCATATCTTCATGACCAGGAACTGTCTTAGCTAAGTTCCAAATAATTCTTGAAGAACGGTCGATTAATTTCTTATTTGTTGGTAATACTTGTACCATCCAGTTACCAAATACACGTCCCATCTTAGCCATTGTACCAGTACTTAATGCGTTAAATGCAACTTTAACTAATAAGTGATACATAATGTCTGTGCATGTTCTTGGTAATTCAATTGGTATTCTGATTTCATCTTTATCAATTTTTTCAGCTGGAATTTGACCAAATCTGATAACTTTACCACCAGTGAATTTAACAACTTCTTTTTTGTACCAAGCAATTGCTTCTTTAGTTGCTGAACCATTGATGTCGATTAATACTAAGTATGAGTTATCACGAGAATATCTTGATGGGTCATCTTCATTACCGATGCAGTATTCTAATAATTCAGAACCACTTACCTTTGGAGGGTTATTGATGATATCTTCATTAGCACCCATTGCACGATAATCATCAGCAGTCCATTCTAGACCTTTAATATCTCTTCTCATTAATTGTTGCCAAGCAACTTCATTTGGATATAGAGGGTCTTTTGTATAAGCCCAAGATACTTCATGTTCAGTATCATTGAATTTTCTGAATGGTGGTAATGTGAATGTAGGTTGACGTTCAGTTGTATCTGTCATGATATCTAATAAATATTCATGAGTTGCATAAGTAACTAAACCTTTTTTATTATATGTGTCAACTTCGAAGTCAACAGCTTTTGCTAAACCTTTTAATGCTTTCCCACTCATTAATTGTTTATTTAATGAAGCAAATGCATCTGCATATTGATCTAAAGTTAAGAATTCTCCACCAACTACTGCTAATTCTTGTTCAGTTAAGTTTTCTTGTAACCAACGGTTAGCAGCAACTTCAAGTGCAGCACCAGCAGCTAATAATTCAACTGTAGTTGTTTGCATACGAGTTGAACCAGATACTGCCATGTTTCCTACTACTAGAGGAATTTTAACGATATATTTGTCTGTTGGAATACCTTTTTTAAGATTCTTTTGATATTCATCAACACATTCAAATACTGCACGAGCACGGTCTAAGTGTTTTCTTAAGATTTTTTCTGGATTACAGTGTAAGTAATAAGTTTTTAAACCTAATTCATATCCTCTTACAGCTGAACCATTGATACTTGCTGATAAACCACATTCTGATAATGCTACTAATACATCACCAGGTTTCATATCTGCTTCATCAACTTGTTTTGCACCAAATGTCATGTAGTCTTCAAAGTTTTCTACTGAACGAACTACTGCACGGTCTCCACCAGTAATGAAACTTGTAACAACGTCACCTAATTGTAAGAATTCATATCTGTGGTTAGGAAGTTTATCTACTAAACCTTGCCAGAAACATCTCCAAGCACCTTCCATTTGAACAGCCATTCTTCCTGATGCTCCAACTGATGAGAAAACAACTTTTCTCTTTTCATCCATACAGCGTTTGATATCATCAACGAATGCAGCGAATTCTGGAGTGTTGAATGCTTTTCTTGCTACTGGTTCTACATATTTATCTGCTTTAAAAATTGTTTTAACCCCTTGTGCAGTATCTTTCATGATTGTTGCACTTAAGTTTTTAGTAATAGGGTTAGATTGTTCTGTTGTAATAACTCCTAAGTGGAATTGTTTTTCATTTTCTAAAAAGTCTTTTGTAGCTTCTTTGTAATTTTGTATTGTCTTATAAATCACAATTAATATCTCCTTTTTATTATTTTATTTAATGATTTCCATTAAAATACGTATGTATTATATCATATTTCTATGTTTTTATCAAGTTAATAGTCTATAAATATATTAAGCTTCATTTTTCATATCCGCAACAAGTGCACGGTAGAAAACATCACCAATTTGTAAGTACCCTTCCATTGTCGGATGAACTCCATTTGTTCCAACTTTTTCTAAAACTGTACTTCTAGCGTTTACTTTTAGCATTGTTGAAGGCATATTATTTTCAACATCAAATTGAGCTTTCATATCAATATAACGACAGTAGTCTTTATATTCAGCTCTTTCACAGAAATTTTCTAAGTATTCATTATAGTTATAAGCAGTTGATAATTCACCAAAAACATCAGAATATGGACCACTTGCTCCATAGTTTGCTGCGATACCACCATCAATTGATGGACTATGAATTCCAATTAAACGAACCTTACATTCAGGATAATCTAAATGAACTCGATCAAGAATAGCTTTAATAAATGGTTCATAATGTGAGAAATCATGATTAAATGGCATATATTGTCCATTCCAAGTTAAAAGAATATAAACATAATCAAGACCATCATAACCATTATCTAAACAATATTTTTTAAAGTTTGGTCCCTTAAGTTCTTCATCATAGAAAGGATTTCCTTTTTCAAAATAATATTTTGTAATATGAATATCTTCTGTATGAACTCCACCATCAACATTAGTGAAGACTTCACCAATAGTTGGAAGACATGAATAATTTCCAGGTCCTCGTTTAAATTTTAACTTTTTTTCTTCAATTGATTCTAATACCCATTGTAAGTTATTAGATTTCCAAGTACTATGTTGGTCATTTTCATCCAACTCATGACTTTCAACTTCAACCCAAACTGAAGATGTTGTAGACACAGCTTCATTGTTAACAAAATGACGCCATTGCCAACCACCATAACCCTCGTATCCAACTTCTTCTTTTTTACATGTTCCAACTAAATTTAAAGTATTTTCAAAACCTAAACCTACCGGTTCACCATCATTTTTAGTAAAACGGCGATATCCTTCATATGGCCATACTCCATTAAAAGTAATAGAATCTCCAAAACATAATATATTCATTTTTTTCTTTGGAGCAACCGGTTTTACCACATGTAAATTAGTTGATGCTACCTCAATTAATGTTCCATAATCATCATATAAACTAATAGTTAAAGGGTAATCTCCTTCATCAGCATCACCTGGAGTATAGGTATAATATCTTGGATATGGACGTCCCTTTGGTGATTCAACATGAATATAATATTTATAAGGATTCATTGAACGAATTACCCCACGGTAGAAAAGTTCAAAAGTATCTCCTACAACTAAATCATAATTTTTCGCTAAATAAAGTAATTTTGTTTCTTTCTTTTCCTTTTTTACTTCTTGTTGTTCCATAATAACCTCTACTTCGTTCCAAAAATACGATCTCCACAATCTCCTAGACCTGGAACAATATAACCATTTTCGTTTAATTTTTCATCTAATGCTCCTAAATAAACTTTTACATCAGGATGAGCTTTTGTTACTGCTGCAAGCCCTTCAGGTGCACCAACTAAACCGATATAAGTAATTTTCTTGCAACCATATTTTTTTAAAATATCGATAGCAGCAATAACACTACCACCTGTTGCAAGCATCGGGTCTACTAATAACACAGTAGCTTCTGTAAAATTTTCTGGAAACTTTTCATAATAAGTATGAGGAAGCAAAGTTTCTTCATCTCGGAATAATCCAATATGTCCAACTTTGGCTTCTGGAATTAAATTTACAAAACCATCAACCATTCCCATTCCGGCTCTCATAATTGGAATAATAACCACATCTTTAGCTAATGTTTCACATTTAGCTTCACATATTGGGGTTTCAATTGTTATTTCTTTTAAATCTAAATCTTTTGTAACTTCGTATGCCATTAAACTACCAATTTCTGATACAGTTTGGCGAAACTCCTTAGTCTTTGTATTTTTATCTCTAATAATCGACATTTTGTGTTTTAATAATGCATGATTGATAATTGTAATTTTTTCCATATTAACCTCCATTTTACAATATTGATTATACTAGGTTTAAGAAAAAATTGCAAATTATTATATTTATTATCGAACAATAAAACAAAAAACACTACTTAAAACAAAATAAATTAATATTTTAACAAAATAACTTATTGATTTAGTAGTAGCTAGTTTATACTTTAAAGTTTCATTTATGGTTGCTAAAAACATAATTATTAATGGTAAAATTTTAAAAGGCAAATTAAGTGATACTTGATATAAAGATACCATTAGCGTAATAACCCATAAAACTACTAGGGGAATTATTAAAAACTTAATAGCTGATGCACTCTTCATCATTTTTCTTACAAATCTTAAATCGCTATCTTCCATAATTTTTTTAACAAATTTTGATGGCCCTGCTAAAAAGAGTTTTTTTGCTTCTCCTAATTCTTTATCTTCTAAAAACACTTTACCTGTTACTCCTAAAGTTATCATTTCTGGATTTGCAAAAAGAGCCATATCTAAGTATTCTAACGCATAGCGACTTGCGTGTTTACGTTCTTTAACAATTTTAACTAACGCATCATATTCTAAAAATATCCATAAATCTAATAAATTTAAATTACGCATAAAATTAAGTTGATTTGATTCACTAATATAACACGCATAGCTTGTACAGTATATTGCATGTTCAAAAGTGTTTATTGACGTTTGAATATTACTTGTTTCTTTTCCATCTAACACCAGGAGAGTTAAAGCATAACCTAAATAATCTTCAATATCTTCAATCATTTCATCATAATCTAAAATACTAGCCGTATAGTTTGCTAAATCAATAATAATGTTATTATATCCATCACTTGTTGATCTAAACAATTTTTTAAATTTAGGAGGCATTCCCACAACTAGTTTGATGATAATTTTTTGTTCAAAATCAGTATTATCTTTTAAAAACATTTGATATTTTGCTTCATTAGATAACGAAAAATATTTTAAAACATTAGTAAGACGTTTTAATAAAAGATTAATTCGATCATAATTTACGTTTTGTGGCATAGTAAAAAGGTTAATTTCGTTATTTTCACCTATTAAATAAATTTCATTATCTTTAAATTCTTTCATATTATGTCCATCTAAAAAAGCATTAACAATTGATGAATCTACTTGAAATTTATGCATAAAACCTCCAAAATAAAAAACTAATAACAATACTTTGTATTATTATTAGTTTTGCCATTTTATTAGTTTATATTATAAATTTTAGAATATTTTTCCTTTAAATATTTAACATAATAATGAGGATTAAATTCTTCATTAGTTGCTTCTTTTAAGATTTCTTGTGGCAACTTACTTCCACCATATTGATGAACATGCATCTTTAACCACTTGTTTACTTCTTCAGTTGTACCAGTTTTTAAAGCTTCATCAATATTGAAATCTTTAGCCATTGCATAATATAATTGTGCAGCAATAGCACTACCATATGCATAAGTAGGGAAATAACCAAAACTTCCACCTGACCAATGAGTATCTTGTAATACTCCTTCTGTATCACTTGGAACATCAATTCCTAAATATTCTTTCATCATTTTGTTCCAAACATTTGGTAAATCTCTTACCTTAATTTGGTCAGTTAATAAAAGTTTTTCGATTTCATATCGTAACATAATATGTAATGGATATGTAAGTTCATCAGCTTCAGTTCTAATTAACGAACACTTTACCTCATTAGCAAGTTTAAAGAAATCATCCATGGAAATATCTTGTAACTCTTCCTTAAATATTTCTTGGATTTTTGAATAATGAGTTTCTAAAAATGCATAACTACGTCCAATAATATTTTCATAAAAACGTGATTGTGATTCATGCATTGCCATAGTTGATCCACCACCTAAAGCAGTTAGATCGTATTTTGAATTAACTCCTAATTCGTATAATGCATGCCCACCTTCATGAATTACTGAATACATACTAAATAATAGATTTTCTAAATAATAGTGCGTAGTAATACGTACCTCTTGACTAGAGAACCCACTAGTAAATGGATGTTCACTTGTTTTAATTACTCCATGATCCCAGTCAAACTTCATAACATCTAGTAAATATTTAGATAATTCTTCTTGTTTTTCTAAACTGAACGTTTTATTTTCTAAAGTATTTTTAACATCTAATGGTAAAGACGCTACTTCTAAAACAAAAGGCACTAAGTCTTCTTTTAATACTTTAAAGAATTCATCATATAACGCCATTGTAGCGCCTTCTTCATATTGATCAAGTAAAACATCATAACCTTTCAAAGTATCAGTTTCTAGATATTTCATCATTTTCTTTTGAAATTCGACAATTTTCTCTAGTGTTCCAGCAAATGCTTCAAAGTCATTATCATTTTTCGCTTTAGCCCAAATTTGAGATGATTTTGACATTAACATTGAATATTCAATGTATTCTGCTTCAGGTATTTTTGACATTTGATCAAGACCACGTTTTTCTTTTTTAATGATCTTTTTCATATCTTCATCAAGCTCATCTATACGTTCATATAAAGCGTTAATCAATGTTTTAGTTTCATCACATGTACTTAAACGGAATGATTCACCAGCTAAAACACCAACCATTTGGCTACGAAGTTCAAAGCAACCAACGGGAGCTTCTGTTTCTGAATCCCAACTAATCATATAATTGGCATATCCTAACGCATTACGTTTTAAAGATAAAGCTTGATAATCATTTAGTAAAGTTTGTAATTCCATTACTTAACAGTTACCTTTCCATTATAGATTTCTTCTAAAGCTAGTCCAATACATTTTTTATTAACTGGATGTTCAATAAAAGTTTTTTCTTCTAATTCAATTTCTTTGGCGCGTTTTGCTACAGCGATAACTAATTTATATTTTGATGAAGTCATTTCTGTAAGTTGATCCACTGATGGATAACGCATACTTTCGCGATTATTTTGTGTTGTCATGGTTTGATTCCTCCAATAATTCAATATATCCTTCGGCACTTCGTTTAGTTCTTGCGTGTTCAGCTCTAATGATTGCGCGAATACGGTCAGCCGCATTATTAACATCATCATTAATTACAATATAATCGTAATCATTAATTAACATTAATTCACGACGAGCTTTATCTAAACGTTCCTTAATTACTTCTGCTTTTTCTGTTCCTCTTCTTCTTAAACGATCATGTAATGCTTCAAATGATGGTGGCGCAATAAAAATAAATACCGCATCAGGCTTTTTTTGTTTTACTTGCCTAGCGCCTTCTACTTCAATTTCAAGAACTACTTCACGCCCTTCTTCAATATTTTGTTCAACTTTATCAATTGGGGTACCATAATAGTTACCAACGAATTCCGCATATTCTAAGAATTTACCATCTTTAATTCTTTGTTCGAATTCTTCTTTTGAAACAAAATAGTAATCTGACCCTTCAACTTCTCCTACTCTTGGACTTCTCGTAGTCATGGAAATTGAATACGTAAAATTGTGCCCTTCTGATTCAAATAAGGCTTTACGTACTGTCCCTTTCCCTACTCCCGATGGTCCTGATAAAACAATTAACAATCCATTTTGATTAAGTTTCATAGTGCCTCCATGTTGCTGTTTTAAATATTTTATCATTTGGAAAAATATTTTTCAACAAAAACGATTATTATACTAAACTTTTTACAAAAATATGATATAATATTTAAGAAAGGTGGTATACATATGCCAATAGATGGAGTATTTGTTCATTATTTAACTTGCGAATTAAATGAAACCCTAAAAGGTGGCAGAATTAATAAAATATATCAACCACACCCTTTAGATTTAATTTTTCAGGTGCGCAATAATAATACTAATTATCAACTTTTACTATCTTCAAATCTTAATGCGCCACGCATTAATATTACCGGAAGAAAGTATGATAATCCTGATAAACCCTATACATTTTGTACAAACTTAAGAAAATATTTAGAACGTGGTTTTATTGAAAGTATTACGCAAATAAGTAATGACCGAGTAGTTAAAATAACAATTAATAGTTTTAATGAACTAGGAGATGAAGTTACTTTATATTTATTTTTAGAGCTAATGGGTCGAAATGCTAATATAATTTTAACTGACAAAAATCTAAAAATAATTGAGGCCATTCGTCACTTTTTACCAGATACGATAAATTCCAATAATCGTATTATTCTACCAAAAGTCACTTATGAAATTCCTTTAAGAACTAAAAACACTAATATTTTTAGCGATTTATCTGACCAAGAACTCTTAAATAATGCTTTTGATTTAGAAGGTTGTTCAAAACTATTCTTAGATGAAGTCAATTATTTAAGTAGTATTAAGAGTATTATAAATAGACCTCTTCAACCAGTGTTTTATCCAAAGAATCCTAAAAATTTCTATGTATTTCCTTTAAAACATCTCGAAGATGATTATCAAATATTTCCTACATTATCTCTTCTATTAGACTTTGTTTATAAAGAAGAAAATAAAAAAGCCGGCGTTGAATATCATAACTTGTCGACTTTTGTCAAAAGGGAAATTAATAAATTAAACAGCAAACTTAAAAACTTAAATAAAGACCGTGATAAAGCTTTACCTCACCTTGAAGATAAAACTTTAGGGTTATTAATTCAAGCTAATCTTTGGCAAATTAAAAAGGGAGATACAAGTTTTACAACTACTAATTTCTATCAAAATAATGAAGAAATTACCATTAATTTAGACCCCTTATTAGATCCTAGCACCAATATGAAACGTTACTTTACGCTAGCTAAAAAGGCCGAAAATACGTTAAAACACTATAAAATTCAAACCGATATTACCCTTAAAGAATTACAATATTTAGACGGTATCAAGGAAGCAATTGAGTATGCCGATCGCTTAACTTTACTAGAAATTAAACAAGAATTAGTAAATAATGGTTATTTAAAAGAAAATAAAAAACAAACTAAAAAGTTAAAAATAAGTTATACTCATTATATTATTGATGATGCGGAAATGTGGATCGGGAAAAATAATTTACAAAATGATTATTTAACAAATCATCTAGCAAAACCTAACGATTACTGGTTCCATGTTAAAGATGCCCCAGGTTCACACGTTATTTTAAGATGTTCTGAACTAAATGAAAAACTAATTAGACTAGCATCTTTAGCTGCGTCTCTTTACTCTAAATATCGTAAATCAAGTAGTGTAGCTGTTGATTATACGATGCGGAAATATATTAAAAAAATCCCTGGTTTAAAGGGATGTGAAGTAACTTATACAAATCAAAAAACAATCTATATCGATCCAGATGAAGAGTTATTTCAATCAATGTTATCTTCGTAAATAATCATACAAGAAAAACAATATATTTGTTCTCGTTCATCATACATTATTGCTAGTTGATATTTTAAGTCAATTATTTGTTCTTTTCTTAAGTCACTTAAAAATTCATTTACTTTGATTTCTAAATCTTGTTCGTGACTTTCATCAAAAATTTTAATTTTCATAATAAAACCCCTTACTTATTATAATTCATAAGTAAGGGTTTTTTTGTTACTTTTTAGTACATATATTAATAAAAGGACATTTTTCACACATTGGTTTTTGAGCTTTACAAAGGTATCGACCAAAAAATAGTAAACTATGATGAAGCGTTCCCCAATCTTTTTCATCAAACATCTTTTTAAGTTTTAATTCAATTGCTAGAACATCATCATCTTCTTCAACTAAACCAAGTCTTTTAGAAACTCTTGAAACATGCGTGTCAACCGCAAGTCCCGGCAAACCATAACCGACAAATAAAATAACATTGGCGGTTTTTCTTCCAATCCCTGGTAGAGTAATAAGTTCTTCTAAGGTATTTGGAATAATTCCGTTAAATTCACTTATTACTTGTTTTGAAAAATTAATAATATTTTTAGCTTTCGTTTGATATAAGCCGACCGAATGAATGATTTCTTCTACATCAGAAACTAAAGCATTACTTAAAGCTTCAACAGTGGGATATTTTTCAAATAGTGTTGGTGTCACTAGATTTACTCGTTCATCTGTTGTTTGAGCGCTAAGTATTACTGAAACAGCTAACTCATAAATATTATGATAGTTTAATTCACAATGAGCATCTGGAAATAATTCGTTTAATTTATTAAAAATTTCGTTTAACATTTATTCTACTCAATACTGCTTGAAGTTCTGGATCAATTTCCGCCTTTTCACGGCTGGCGTTATTCTTTCGATTAACGATTATCGCATCCGCATAACGGAGATTCATTTTTTTAGCTTTTAAACTATCTAAAACTGCGCTCTTAATTTCTTCAATAGAATAACCTTTTTCTGCCCACATATTGATAATATTCAAATCTTCAACACTTAAAGTACGTTGATAAACTTGTTCACAATATGCTATTATCTCTGACACAATATTTACATCAATTGTTTCTTTTTCTTCTGTTTTTGCTAAAACATCACCTATTTTATCAATTAGCGGATCTAAACTAAATGTTTCTTTAGTTTCATCAATGTTAAGTTCAATATACCCCTTTTGAAGTAAGTCCAAAATTCTTTTAGAAATTTCATTTTCATCAAGCGTCATTTTTAAAGCTAAATTACTTGTTGATAATAAATCATCTTGATGGATTTTTTGAAAATTCAAAAGTAATAATAAAGTCATGTTTATTTCATCTAAACCTAAACTTTTGTAGTTTTGAATTAATGCTTCATTTAAAGATATAACATTAGAACGGATAAGTTTACTATAGTTATTCATATTGTACCTCGTTTGATTAATCAAAAATAGTTTATTTTTTTACCATTTTTTCTAAAGCTTCTTTAGCTGCCATTTGTTCAGCGTCTTTTTTACTACTTCCTACTCCAGTTCCTAAACTTATTCCATCGTGAACAGCACTTATGGTAAATATACGTTTATGTGGAGGTCCTTGAACATCATCTAATCGATATTTAAGACTTACTCTACTTTCAGCTTGAATATATTCTTGTAACTGGCTTTTGTAGTCAACAAATGGTTTAGCATCATTTTCAGAAATTTCAGGAAAGACAACTTTTGCTAAAATTTTTTTAACTTCTATTAACCCACCACTTAAATATACCGCTCCTAAAAAGGCTTCAAACGCATCATTTAAAACGGCAGGTCGACTTCTTCCACCACTTAATTCTTCTCCATGTCCTAATAGAATTAATTTATCGATTCCCATTTTTCGACAATATCCGGCATTAGCATCTTCACACACATAACTTGCGCGAATTTTTGTCATTTTTCCTTCATGAATATTAGGGAATGATTCATATAAATATTCTGCGACTAATAACCCTAATACTGCATCTCCTAAAAACTCAATACGTTCATTACTTTTTAAACTATGTTCATTAGCATATGAGGAATGAGTTAAAGCTTCAATAAAATATTCATTATTTTTAATATTTAAATGGTATTTTTCAACGATTTCATTAAATGCTTTTTCATTAATTTTTACCATATTTATTCTCCTTATATATACTTATTATAGCATATACTGTCTTTTTTAGCAACCATATTTTCTAATCTAGTTGATTTTGTTTCATTTCATAATTATAATAAACCGTTTTTCTAAGATTTTGATATTCATCACTTTCAAAGAATTCTGCTTTTTTGATTATTTCATCTGCATCTTTATTAGCTTCTTCTAAGATTAGCGTATCATATCTTAAATCAGCATATTTAAAATTCATACTTCCTGATTGTTTTTCCCCAAAGAATTCTCCTGGACCACGATTAGCTAAGTCATATTCTGCAAGTTCAAACCCATCAGTTGTATTTTCTAACATTCTTAAACGTTTCTCACTAGTTTCTGTTTTCTTTTCTGATAATAAGAAACAATATGGAACACTATCGCTTCTCATAACTCGACCACGCAATTGATGCAAAGTTGCTACCCCAAAACGTTCTGCTCCTAAAATTAAAATTGTTGTTGCATTTACTACGTTTACTCCAACTTCGATAACACTAGTTGCAACTAAAATATCAATTTCTTTATTTAAGAAACGCGACATAATATCTTCTTTTTCATTAGGTTTAAGTTTACCATGAATTAATCCTACACGCGCTTCCTTATCAAAATACTTAGCCATATTTTCATATATTTCTGTTGCATTCGCCGTATCTAAACTTTCTGATTCATTAATTAATGGGGTAACCACATATATTTGGTGTCCATTCTTTAATTCTTCTTTCATATGTTTCATTACTGCACGTTTTTCACTTGTTTCAACATACTTAGTAATTACTTTTTTACGATTCAACGGCATTTGCTTAATAATGGAAATATCCATATCACCATATACCGAAATTGATAAAGTTCTTGGGATTGGTGTTGCACTCATCTTAAGATAGTTTACATCCTCCCCTTTATTTCTAATCATCACTCTTTGACGAACTCCAAAACGATGTTCTTCATCCGCAATTACAATTCCTAATGATTGATATTCTAAATCGCTTTGGAATAACGCATGCGTTCCAACAACAACATTAATTTCACCAGTTTTTAAACCTTCTATGATCTCTTTACGATTTTTTTGTGTTGTTGACCCTGTCATTAATGCAATATTAATATCAAACTCTTTTAACATTTCTTTTAAAGTTGCATAGTGTTGTTGAGATAAAATTTCAGTCGGACACATTAAAGCTGCTTGATATCCCGCAGATACTACTGCCACAATCGCCATTACCGCAACAATTGTTTTACCACTACCAACTTCTCCTTGAAGTAAACGATTCATTGCATATGGTTTCTTTAAATCACCTAAGATATCTTCAATTGCTTTCTTTTGGTCATCAGTTAAATCATATGATAAACTTTCTTCAAGTTTGTCTAACCATTCTTTTTTGTAATCCATTACTGGACTTTTCCCTTTTTGTTCACGCATATAATGAAGATATTTCATTGATAATTGATATTTTAATAATTCTTCATATTTTAAACGATTATAAGCTAAACGTATTTCATCTAAAGAATTAGGATAATGAAGCAATTTAACACTTGATTTAAAATCTAATAAACCATGTCGATTTATATACTCTACAGGTAAAGTTTCTTCTAACTTTCGACCATATTTGTGAAATACTTTGTTAAGCATTTCTAAATATTTAGGTTCTGATATTTCTTTTATTTTATATACTGGAACAATATCTCTGCTTATTTCATCACAAAAGATTAAATCATTAATCGTAAAATTATTTAAGTTTTTATAAAACTTTCCACTTACTCTAATTACTTGGCCATAGGTAAGTTTAGTTTTTAAAAATAAACGATTAAAAATAGTAGCTCTAAAAAGATGACCATCAACATCCATCGTAAAAGATAATGTCGATAATTTACTTTTAACATAATTAATTGTTAGTTTACTAGCAACACTACCTTCTAAAACAATATTTTCATCAACTTTCGCATCTTTTATTGATCCTACAGTATAGTTTTCATAACGAACAGGAAAATTAGTTAATAAATCTTCAACTGTATTAAAACCTTGTTTTTTAAGGGTATTCTTATAGCGTGTTAATATATACTCTTCGTTCTCTAATAAAATGTCATTTACCATTTCATACACCTTCTTAAAAAAAGGGAGTTTTCACTCCACTTTTATTATTCAATAGATAGAATATAACTATATACGTCTTGTTTTCCTTCAATAACATCTACTTCTAAGTTATCGTAAGTACTTTCAATGTATTCTCTTATTTCTTCTACTTCTTCTTCAGTTACATCTGCACCATAAATAATTGTAACGATTTCTTTTTCTGATAAATCAGTTTTTTCAAGCATTACTTTTAAAGCATCAGCTTTTGTTTTTTCACTTGAAACCATCTTAGAATTACAGATACCGATATAATCATCTTTATGAATTTCAATACCATCAAGTTCAGCATCTCTAATTGAGTATGTAATAAGTCCTGTTGTAACATTTTTAATTACATCATCAATTTCAGCCATGATTTGTTCAGAATCACCACTTGATACATCTAACATTGTTAATGCTGAATAACCTTGAGCAAGTGATTTAGAGTTTGCTACTAAAATATTAGCTTTATCATAATATTTAGCAGCTTGTTTTGCTGTTAACATAATATTACTATTGTTAGGGAAAACAATAATATTTTCAGCATTAATTAAATCAAAACCTTTTACAAAGTCTTCCGCAGATGGATTCATACTTTGACCACCAGATACGATATAGTCAACACCCATAGCTTTAAATGTTTCTACTAAACCATCACCTGATGCAACAGCGACAACTGCATATTTTTTACGTTCTTGTAATTCACGGATTGCTACGCATTCTGGACAATCACATAATTCTTGTACTTCTTCAGATTCATTGTGTTGAACAGACATATTTTCGATTTTAATTGTAATATATTCACCCCATTGTTGACAGTGATTTAAAACAACCCCTGGCTCTTTAGTATGAACATGTACTTTAACAATATCTTCATCTTTGAAACAAACTATTGAATCACCAATTGTTTCTAAGAAGTCTTTAATAACTGTTTCATCAAATGTTGCGATTTTTACTTTAGAATGTTGTAATTGTAAAATAAATTCTGTACAATAACCATATTCTAAAACACTATGAGCATTAAAGTTATGATTTGCTTTTACATTTCCAATTGTTGATGCAACATTTTCTTCAACAATCATTTCTCCAAGTAAAGCTTTTTGCATACCTTCTAAAACATAGATATAACCTGCTCCACCTGAATCCACAACGCCTGCATCTTTTAATACTGGTAAAAGATCAGGTGTTCTTTCTAATGATGCACGAGCTTCTTTAATTAATAATTCAAAATATTCTTCAATAGTTGTCTTTTTATTAGATTTTTTAAACGCATATTCAGCTGATTCTCTAGCAACTGTTAAAATAGTTCCTTCAGCTGGTTTCATAACGGCTTTATATGCTTGAGTAACTCCCATTTTAAAGGCTTTACCTAATTCTAAAGCATTTACTTCATCTAAACCATCTAATCCCTTATAAATACCTCTAAATAATTGAGATAAAATAACCCCTGAATTCCCACGAGCACCCATAAGCATACCACGTGATAAACGTTTAGCCATAGCACCTACGCTTGTTTCTTCACAACTACTGATTTCTTCAACACCAGCTTCAATTGTCATACGCATATTTGTACCAGTATCTCCATCAGGAACTGGGAAAACATTTAACGCGTCAACAATCTTGTAGTTTGCACGAAGACAAGCTGCACCATTAGTTACTAGTTGTTTATAAAGTAACCCGTTCACTTTCATTGTTTCCATTTTATTTTCCTCCTAGGATATTTTTATAATTGATAGAACACACTTTAATTATTATACCATATATATATCAAAATTGCAAGTAATTAAAAAACGGGTATAAATAAGAAAAAAGTCAACCTTTAAAAAAGTTAACTTAATACTTTACTCACCATAATGAGTCCACATCCTAATATTTTTACAATCTTTTGTTCTTCTAATATTTCATATATTAAACGATGTTGAATATTTATTCTTTTAGAAAATTTATTTTAAAAATTTAATTATTTTTATTATTTTACTTTATAATTTTATATATATTTTTCTTGCAATAAAAGAACTTTTATGTTATAATAATAAGGATTTAAAGTATCAAAGATTTTAAGGAGGATTTATCATGGCTCGTAAATGTTATGTTACAGGTTTATCAAGTGTATCAGGAAATAAACGTTCTCACTCATTACAATCATCTCGTCGTACTTGGAAAGCAAATCTTCAAAAAGTTCGTATCGTTGATGAAAAAGGACGTGTTGTAAGAGTTTATGTATCTACTCGTGCTTTACGCTCTGGATTAGTTACACGCGCTTAATTTTAAAAGTAAAAAGGCCTAATGGCCTTTTTTTCTTTTATTTATCCTTTTTACTAAATAATCCTACTAAAAAGGAAATAAATCTAGAAATAAACTTTGGTAATTGAATAGTATAAAAACGCATAAACTCTCCTTTGTTAGTAAAGTATATGCGTTATTTTTTTATTTATGCATCAATTGATTCAATTAAATATAATCTTCCTTGATGAACTGTAATTTGAGCTTCATCATTTTTAACTTGATTACTTACAGTATAAGTATCTGTTACAGATACATCTTTTTTAGTTATTTCATATAAAGCATTAGTAATTGAAACATTAGAGTCAATACAAGGTATTAAAGAAAAATATTTATACTTACCTTTCTTTATATTATATACTCCTTCATTAATACATGTAATTTGATTATGTTCATCAATAATCGCAATATTTAAATCAGGATATCTTTCTAACAACTTTAAATTAGCTAAAAAGTGATCAAGTCTTCCACCTGTTGCATTAAAGATTAAAAATTCATCGACTTCTTCTTTTAATGCCTCTACCGCAAGTTCCAAATCTGTTTCATCTTTTTGAGGAGAGTAACGATATATTTTATTAGCTTTAACTAAAGTATTTAAACTATCAAAATCGCCAAAAGCAATATCAATGTTATATTTAGTAATTGCTTTACAACCACCATCTACGCCAACTATTAAATCACCTTCTAGAGGAGTATATAACTTATCAAACAATTGATAAGGGGATGAAGCAACAATTATTGCTCTCATAGTTCTCCTAACTCCTTAGTTGCTTTAACGAAATCTTCATTTTTAAATAAATATGTTCCAGCAACTACTGCCTCACATCCAACTTCTTTAACAAGCTTAGCGGTTTCATTATTAATTCCCCCGTCTACTTCAACAAGATAATGGTATCCATTTTTTTCTTTTTGTTTGATTAAATAATCAATTTTATCAATGGAAGACGGCATGAATTTTTGTCCACCCTTACCTGGTTCAACACTCATTACTAAAATTAAATCTAAGTCAGCTAAGTATTCATCTAAAACTTGAACATCTGTTCCTGGTTTAATTGAAATACCTATTTTTTTATTTTCTGCTTTAACCTTTTTTAAAACCTTTGAAATATCAGAGCATGCTTCATAATGAAAAGTTACATAATCGGCTCCCGCTTCATAATATTTATCTAAATATTTTTCCGGTTCTTCAATCATTAAATGAACATCAAACACTTTATTTGATATTGGTCGTAATTCTTTAATTAATTTATCATCAAAAGTTGTATTAGGAACAAATTTGCCATCCATAACATCTAAATGAACCCATTCACAACTAGATTTATTTACTTTTTCCATTTCTTTATCTAAATTATTAAAATCTGCTGCTAAAATTGATGGTGATACAATCATATTTTTTACCACTTTCTTTGTTTTTTATTTTCTTCAATAAATAATAAATAATTATCATAGCGACTTTTAATTATTTCATCATTATCTAATGCATGTTTTACGGCACAAGCTGGTTCATTGATATGTAAGCATCCTTTATACTTACAAGTATCTGATAACTCAAAGAATTCTTTAAAACTTTGAGCAATATCAATTGCTTCCATACCGGAAAAATCCATAATTCCAAAACCAGGTGTATCAGCCAACATACCATCATATAACGGATATAGTTCAACGTGTCTAGTAGTATGTTTTCCACGACCTAAAGCATAAGATATTTCATTAACATCTAAATTTAGATTTTCATCTAAAAGATTTAAAATCGTACTTTTACCGACTCCACTTTGGCCAGTAATAACGGTAATTTTATTTTCTAACAAACTTATTACTTGCTTCTTAAAATCATCAAATTTGTCATTTTTTGAAACTGTTAAAACACGATATCCAATCTTTTGATAATATTCTTGATATTTAGCTACTTCTTCTACTTCATCTTCTTTTAATAAATCCCATTTAGTAAAAATCAAGATTGCTTCAATATTATTAAAATTGAGAATGGTTAAAAAACGATCTAATAAATTTGTATTAAAATCAGGTTCTTTTACTGAAAAAACTACAAATGCTTGATCAATATTACAAATAGCTGGACGAACTAAATCATTATGGCGTTTTTCTAACTTAGTGATATATGCGGTGGTGTCATTCATTAATTGATATTCAACATAATCACCAACTTTTGGTTTTTCTCCATGATGACGAAATAAACCACTTGCTTTAGCTAACATTGTCTTTTTGGTCCCTAAATCTAAAACCATATAATCGCCTGATTTTAAACAAGTAATTAGTCCTCGCATAATTCCCTCTTTTCTTTCATTTTTTGAGCTCTTAGTTGACCACAAGCTGCATTAATGTCATTTCCATGTTCCATTCTCACGGTCGCATTTATTCCATGTTTATGTAGTACCGCAAAAAATTCTTCAGCTGCATCATGAGCTGTTGAACGATAACTTTTTGTTTTTACTTCATTATAAGGTATCAAGTTAACATACGCATTTATCCCTTTTAATAACTTAGCAAGTTCTAAGGCACATTCTTTAGTATCGTTTACCCCTTTTAATAAAATATATTCAAATGTTACTCGACGATTAGTTTTTTCAACATAATATTTTACCGCTTCAATTACTTCTTCAATTGGATAACGTTTATTGATTTTCATTATCTTGGAACGAAGTTCATTATTTGGAGCATGTAAACTAATAGCAAGATTAATTTGCAATTCGAATTCCGCAAACTCTTTAATTTTAGGCACTAATCCACAAGTTGAAACCGTAATATGACGAGCTCCAATTTCTAAGCCACGCCCATAATTAATTGTTTCTAAAAATCGTAAAACCGTATTATAATTATCAAATGGTTCCCCAATTCCCATTACTACGACATTTGAAACACGTTCATCTTCTAGATCTAAATCTCTTTGAACATGTAATACTTGTAAAACCATTTCAGCTAAAGTTAAATCTCTAACTTTACCAAGTTCTCCACTTGCACAAAAAGAGCATCCCATATTACATCCTACTTGACTAGTAACACAGACACTATTTCCATAGTTATGACGCATTAAAACTGTTTCAATATAATGACCATCAACTAGTTCAAATAAGTATTTAACTGTTCCATCGTTTGATGCAAATTTACCTTCTAATTTTAGCGGTTCAATTGAAAAATTATCTTTTAGAGTTTGAAGACCTAATTTTGATAAATTAGTCATTTCATCAAAACTAGTTACTCTTGCTCGATATAACCACTCTAAAATTTGAACAGCTCGAAATTTTTTATCACCAATAGATACAAAATATTCTTCTAATTCTTTTTTAGTATAATCATAAATACTAGGTTTATTAGCATTCATAACTCTTACGCCTTTCTTTGTAACTTACATATATAGAAACCATCACCTAAATTATTAGGTAAAAGTTGATATTCTTCTACTTTTTCATATTCTGGATGAGTTTTTAAAAACTCATTTACTTGATATTCATTTTCATTCTTATTAATAGTACAAGTGCTATATGTTAAATACCCTTCTTTTTTTACTAAAGATGAAAGGTTATTTAAGATTTCTTTTTGGATTCCTACTAGTTCATTCATACTATTAAGTGTCATATGATATTTTAAATCAACTTTATGGTCCATTACTCCAAGCCCTGAACATGGTGCATCAATAACTACATAATCAAATAACTGATTATCTTCATACTTTCTAGCATCCATTAACATTGGTTTTAAAATTGAAACTCCGGCTTTATTTGCGCCATGGTTGATTAAAGCAAGTTTATGTTCATGAACATCTAAACAAACAATTTCCCCTTGATTTTCCATAATAGCTGCCATATGACAAGCTTTTCCTCCTGGAGCACTACACGCATCAAGAATTCTAGAATTCTTTTTAGGGTTAACAACTAAACCAACTTTTTGACTTGAAGCATCTTGAGGAATAATTTTACCTTCTTTAAATAATGCACTATCAATTAAACTAGTTTTTACCCATAAAGTGGTCTTATCAATTAAATATTCAATATTTTCTTGTTTTAAATAATCTTCTACTTCTATTGGATTAACCTTAAGGGTATTAATTCTAAAAGTATTATAATTAACTTCATAATCAGCATTTAGAATACTTTCAATATCTTTATGATATTGTCTTGCTAATTCTTTAACTAATTCAAGTGGATAGCTATATTTAATACTTAAGTATTCTAATTGATCTAAAGTATCAATTTCTCTTAAACCATCACGAATAATACTTCTTAATACCGCATTTACCATTTTAGATGAGTTAAAGTCTTTCTTTTTAGCAATTTTCACTAATTCATTTACCACAAAGTGGTTAGCAATATTCATAAAGAATATCATATATACACCCATTCTTAAAAGATTTTTAAAAAATGGTTTAACTCTTTTTCCACTAATATATGGTTTTAAATAATAATCTAATAACAAATACTTTTCGACTGTTCCATAAACAATCTTTGTGAATAAACGTCGTTCATGATCAGTTAACTTTTCTTTTTCAATACTATCAGATACTACTAAATTAATATATCCTGCTTCATTTATGATTTTAGTTATAGTGAGCACGGCTAACTGATACATTGTATTCCTCCTATTCACTTAAAGTAATCATTACAAAATAATATAGTTCAAATTCCCATGCAGCTTCTTTAATTAATTCACTTTGAACTTCATCTGGGCAGTTAATATATTTTAAAGTGAAAGCAATATTTTTTTCAAATTCAGTCCACTTCTTTAAATTAAATTCACATTTATTAGTATGTTCTTCTAAATACTTAATTGGTAATAATCTCTTTTCATGATCACTTGCATATTTTTCAATATAATCAAGTAATTTTTTAGAAAAACTAATAATTTGTTCACTCGTATTTTCATTGATATATTTTGGTAGCAATTCTAAACTTCCTACTTCTTCTAATAAATCAGCTAATTTATTGTAGAAATACGCTAAAACCTCACCCTTTAATTTACCTAAATATAAAAGAGGCATTAACTTAAATTCTTTTGATAAATCATCTTCAAGATCATTTAATAAATTATTTACCGTTTCCACATCATTAGTTAAACGATTAATAATGCTTGAATCAGTTGTATCCATATTATCTTCACATAACTCTAACATTGATAAATATACGCCTTCTGTATATTCTAATTGTTTTGATAATTCATTATTGGGAGATAATAATAAAAGGATATGTAGACGGTCCATTTTAGACATCGTTTCTTTTCTAAGTTTTACAATTTTAGCAGCAATTTCAGTCATATTTCCCTCCATACTTTTTAATTATTATACTACAAAACTAAACGTTTATCAAGAAATAACCTAATAAACATTTTACTAGGTTTTTAATTAAATTTATGTTATAATACTAAATAAGATGAGGTGAAAATAATGTTTCCAAATACCTATTTATTTGATATTATGTTTTTTCTAGGAGCTGTTTTAGGAGTTGGCTATTTATATCTCAAAACTAAAAAATGGGATATAAATAGTAAACAAATGGATAAGTTAATTATTATTCTTGGAATAAGCGGTATAATCTTTTATTTATCAGCAAACTTCTTTGATAGTATTTTCCAAGTTCTAAAAGGTCACCCTTGGGAAGAAGGGGGAATTACCTTTTTAGCTGGAGCAATATCAGCCTTAATTTGTTTTGGCTTATTATTTTGGTTTATCTTAAAAGAAAAACGTTCTGAATTTAAGCAATATATGAATGTCTTAGTAGCAGGTTTGGTTTTAGGACATGCTGTTGGAAGAATTGGATGTTTTTGTGCTGGATGTTGTTTTGGTGAAATCACTGATTCTTTTTTAGGAGTTATCTTTCCTAAAGGATCTGCTCCATATCACCATGTAGTTAACCATTATCTAAATTTAGGATATACTGAAATAGAAGCTACTAACCTAGCTTTAACTACTAAAGTTTTACCTACTCAATTAATTGAAGCAATCTTCTTATTTATCTTGTTTGGAATTTTAAATTTAATTAAAAAACATCAATTTGAAGTTTATTTAATTAGTTATGGTCTATTCAGATTCATTATTGAATTCTTTAGAGCCGATGATCGCGGAAGTTTATTTGGTCTATTTTCACCATCACAATGGTTATCATTATTAATAATTATTGTGGGTATTATAAGTTTTATTTTAGCATTTATCAAAAATAATAAATTAAAAGGTAGCAAATGAAATGATTACATTTCATAGCTACCTTTTTTATATTAGATTATATTTTTCCCGATACTGACTATAAGAACTCCAACTTACATAATTTTCTTTCATTAATCTACCAATGCATATATAAGGTTTAATATTATTTTCTTTTGAAAAGTTAAATATTGAATTTAAACTAAAATCTTGCTTATTTATAAATTCTTGATATTTATCACTAGGAATTAAGTATTCAGCAGCACATTTATTTGCCCTTTTTTCTACTTCATCTGTGGTTTCGTTATAATCAATAAAACATTTTTTTATATCTCCATTCAAGATATGGGCAATTTCATGAAATAATGTAAACCAAAAAATATCAGCGTAACTACCTCGAATAGTCATATATAACGACAAACCTTTATGATTGTTTCTTCTAATATACCCTTGTACAGGTGCACCCACATAACTTTTTGCTAAATAGAAATTAATCCCACATTTTGAAAAAACATCCCTTAGTTTTGGAACTATTGATTTTATGTCTTCGAACATTATTTTTTTAATCTCTGGCAATACTTTCTTTAGCATTTCAACATCAAATTCAATATCATTTGGATTATCAGCATCAATTAATTCACACAATCTTTCCCATGCGAATAAAACATAATCGTCAACCGTATTATTTTTACTTAATCTATATGCTCCTAAATGCTGTATTTTAGGAATATCTAAAAGATTACTTATTTTAAATATTTTTCTAATTTCAATCAATTCATCAATTTGTGTTAAACCATCTTCTAACAAGCCAAGTCTTTTATATTCTTTTAAAATATGCTTTAATTTATTTAAAATATTTATTTCTTCATCAGTTATTTCATTTATCTCTTCGAATTCCAATATTTCTTTATCATAATTCGTTTGTAAATTCATCCAAAAAATGGCATCTATTTCTAATGCATATTCTAGTTTTTTTGCAAAATTGGCAGAAATGTTTTTTTGTCCACTAATTACAGTACTAACATGTTTTTCACTAACCCCACAACGAATCGCCAATTCTTTTTGACTCATATTTCTATCTGTCAAAAACTCAGCTATTGTTTCACCAGGGTGAATAATAAAATCACGGGATAATCCATATTTGTTTTGTGCCATGATAATCAACTACTCCTTCAATACAAAATTCTTCACATTTTTTTAAACTATTACTATCAAATGATTCAACATTAGGACAAATAATCATTTGATAGTTTGCAGAAACATGAATCGCATATTTCCCTTTCATATTACCAGTCAGTGATTCACATTTCCCAATGTGCTTATCAATAATAAAATAAAAATTAGGGGATGCTAAAAGCTGATCAAATCTTTTTTTTAAAATTCGCAATATATCTACACTTATTTTTTTCTGCATTATTTTTTTCGTTTTACTTGGATCTCTTAAATCATCGAATAATTTTTTTATATAATCGTCTTTATAATAAACTTTCATTCATATCATAACCCCCTCAAATATAATTACCTATTAGGTAATTATATTTTATCATATCCATATAGAAAAGTCAATACTTTTTTCCTTAAATTTATTAGTTATATAGAGGGCAAAAAAATGCATCATTAGATGCATTTTTCTTATTTTTGAATATTATAGAAAGCGTTTAGTCCTTCATAAACAGCTGCTTCATCTAGTTCATCTTCGATTCTTAATAATTGATTGTATTTAGCAATTCGATCAGTTCTTGACATTGAACCAGTTTTAATTTGACCGGCATTTAACGCTACTGCGATATCAGCAATCGTTGTATCTTCTGTTTCACCACTACGATGAGAAATTACCACAGCGTATCCTGCACGTTTAGCCATTTCAACAGCTTCGAAAGTTTCACTTAAAGTTCCAATTTGATTAATCTTAATTAAGATTGCGTTAGCAACTTTATTTTCAATACCTTTACTTAATCTTGTAGTATTTGTGACAAATAAATCATCACCAACTAGTTGAACTGTTGAACCTAATTCTTTTGTTAATAAACGCCATCCATCCCAATCGTTTTGATCTAAACCATCTTCAATTGAGATAATTGGATATTTTTTACATAATTCTTTATAATAAGAAACAAGTTCTTTTACTGTTAACATTTTCTTTTCTGATTTTAAATTATATTTCTTAGCTTTTTTATCATAGAATTCACTTGATGCGACATCAAGAGCAAGTTTAAAATCTTTACCAGGAACGTATCCAGCATTACGAATAGCTTTAACTACAACTGATAAAGCTTCTTCATTTGATGAAAGTTTTGGTGCATATCCGCCTTCATCACCAACGGCTGTATTTAACCCTTGTTCTTTTAAAACAAGTTTTAAGTGATGGAACACTTCGCTTGATGCTTGAATTGCTTGTTTAAAAGTATCAAAAGCTACTGGAACAATCATAATTTCTTGGAAATCAATACACCAATCAGCATGAGCTCCACCATTTAAAATATTGATCATTGGCGTAGGTAAAGTATGCCCATTAACCCCTCCAAAATAACCATATAGCGACATATTATAAAAGTTCGCCGCAGCTTTAGCAACCGCTAAAGATACACCTAGTACTGCATTTGCCCCTAAACGACTTTTATTTGGTGTACCATCAATCTTACATAATAATTTATCAATAACTCTTTGTTTAGTTACATCGTAACCTATAATTTCTGGAGCAATAACATCATTAACGTTATTTACCGCTTTTGTTACACCTTTACCTAAAAAACGTTTATTGTCATTATCACGAAGTTCAACAGCTTCATATTCTCCAGTTGATGCTCCACTTGGAACAATTGCTCTTCCAAAACATCCACTTTCTGTTTCGACTTCAACCTCAATTGTTGGATTACCTCTTGAATCAAGAACTTCTCTTGCATATATATCAGTTATAAACGGCATATTTATAATCTCCTTTTTTATTACTCTTTATATATTATACCACTTTTAATGATTTTATGCAAAAAAAGCACTTATTACAAAAAAAGATAGGTTCAAATTGAACCTATCTAATCTATTATTTTGCTAATGCTTGAGATACAGCAACGGCTACAGCAACAGTTGCCCCAACCATTGGGTTATTCCCCATACCGATTAATCCCATCATTTCTACGTGAGCAGGAACTGAAGATGAACCAGCAAATTGTGCATCTGAGTGCATTCTTCCTAATGTATCAGTGAAACCATATGAACCAGGTCCAGCTGCCATATTATCTGGGTGAAGAGTACGTCCTGTTCCTCCACCTGATGCAACTGAGAAGTATTTCTTACCAAGTTCCATACATTCTTTCTTATATGTTCCAGCAACTGGGTGTTGGAAACGAGTAGGGTTAGTTGAGTTACCAGTGATAGATACATCTACACCTTCTAAGTGCATAACTGCAACACCTTCACGAACGTCATCTGAACCGTAGCAATTTACAAGTCCACGATCACCTTCTGAATATTTAGTTTTCTTAACAACTTTTAATTCACCAGTTTTGTAATCGAATTCAGTTTCAACATGAGTAAATCCGTTAATTCTAGAGATAATTCTAGCAGCGTCTTTACCTAAACCATTTAAGATAACTCTTAATGGTTCTTTACGAACTTTATTAGCTGTTTTTGCGATACCGATAGCACCTTCAGCAGCAGCGAATGATTCGTGTCCTGCTAAGAATGCGAAACATTTAGTTTCTTCAGTTAATAACATCGCACCTAAGTTACCATGTCCTAAACCTACTTTACGGTCATCAGCAACTGATCCAGGAATACAGAATGATTGTAAACCTACACCAATGTATCTTGCAGCTTCAGCTGCAGTTTGTGCGTTATTTTTGATTGCGATAGCAGCACCAACGATGTATGCCCAGCAAGCATTTTCGAAGCAGATTGGTTGGATACCTTTAACAATGTTATAAGCATCTACACCATGTGCATCACAAATTGCTTTAGCTTCTTCAATAGAAGCAATTCCGTTTTCTGCTAAAGCTTTATTAATTTGATTAATTCTTCTTTCGTAACTTTCAAATAATGCCATTATAAGAAACCTCCTATTCTTGACGAGGATCAATGTATTTTGATCCTTCAGCGAATCTACCATAAGTACCTTTAGCTTTTTCTAATGCTTCTTCAGCTGGAACACCTTTTTTAACCATGTCCATGAAACGTCCAAAGCTTAAGTATTCATAACCAATGATTTCATTTTCTGCATCTAAAGCGATTCTTGTGATATAACCTTCAGTTAATTCTAAGTAACGAGGTCCTTTAACTTTTGTTGAATAAGCAGTACCAACTTGGCTTCTTAATCCTTTACCTAAGTCTTCTAATCCTGCTCCGATTGGTAATCCATCTTCAGAGAATGCAGATTGAGTACGACCATAGATAATTTGTAAGAATAATTCGCGCATTGCTGTATTGATAGCATCACAAACTAAGTCTGTGTTTACAGCTTCTAAAACAGTTCTACCAACGATTGCTTCACTTGCCATTGCAGCTGAGTGAGTCATACCAGAACATCCGATAGTTTCAATTAAAGCTTCTTCGATAATTCCTTCTTTAACGTTTAATGTTAATTTACAAGCACCTTGTTGAGGAGCACACCAACCGATACCATGAGTTAATCCAGAGATATCTTTGATTTCTTTTGAATATGTCCATTTACCTTCTTGAGGAATTGGAGCACAACCATGATTTGCACCAACTTTTACGCAGCACATTTCTTTTACTTCATGTGAATAGTTCATTTTTCAAAAATTCCTTTCTTTTTCTAATTACTTATATTTTACCACATTTATGATTTTTTGACAATTATTTTATAAGGGTTATTTTTTATAACCTTTAATCATACTCTTACCAGTCATATCAGCTGGTTGATTAATTCCTAATAATTCTAACATTGTTGGAGTAATATCTCCTAATGTTCCTGTTTCGTGTAAAATAACATCTTCTCTAGTTACACAGAATGGAACTGGATTAGCTGTATGAGCACTCCATAAAGAACCATCTTCTTTAATGATTACATCCGCATTACCATGGTCAGCAGTGATAACTAATGTACCATTAACAGCGTTAACTGCTTCTAATACTTTACCCATACATTCATCAACAGTTTCAACCGCTTTTACCGCTGCATCAAATACTGCTGTATGTCCAACCATATCACAGTTAGCATAGTTTAAGATGATTGTATCAAATTCTTCTGATTTGATAGCTTCTAATACTTTTTCTGTTACTTCATATGCACTCATATGTGGTTGCATATCATATGTTGCTACTTTTGGTGATGCTACTAAAATTCTTGTAGCCCCTTCGATTTCTTTATCGATACCACCATCAAAGAAATATGTAACGTGAGCATATTTTTCTGTTTCCGCAATTCTTAATTGTTTTAATCCAGCTTTAGAAATAACGTCTCCATACATATTATTTAATACTTGTAAATCAAAGTTTACTAAACCTTTAACTTTTTCACTATATAACATCATTGAAACGTATGTTAAATCTTTAAATGTTTTATAAGTTTTTAATGTAGTTTCAGTTGGATTAGTTAAAGCTAAACTGATTTGGATTGCCCTATCAGGACGGAAGTTAGCAAAAATTACGCTATCTCCTTCTTTGATTGTTGCATCCGCATTTACTAAGTAAGGTTTTACGAATTCATCAGTAACACCTTCTTCGTAAGAAGCATCAATTCCTTCTAATAATCCTTTAACTTCAGCTTGACCATAAACTAAAGCATTATATGCTAAAGCTGTACGATCATAGTTCTTATCTCTATCCATTGCATAGTATCTACCAGATACAACCCCAGCAGAAATTCCTTCTACAAAATTAGCTTCTAATTTTTCTAAAAATTCTTTTGCTGATTTAGGTGGTACGTCACGTCCATCTAAGAATGAGTGAACATAAACATTTTTAACTCCTCTATCATGAGCAGCTTTCATTAAGTAGATAATGTGATCAATGTGAGAGTGAACTCCACCATCTGACATTAATCCCATAATATGTACACTTGTTCCTTTTTCTACCGCATTTTCAATTGCTTGATTAATTGCTGGCATTTTATCTAATGTTCCTTCACGCATTGCAATATTAACTCTTGTTAATGATTGATAAACAATACGTCCAGCCCCAATATTTAAGTGTCCTACTTCACTGTTCCCAAATTGACCATCTGGAAGACCAACTGCTTCACCACTAGCTAAAATTTGAGTAGTTGGGTATTTTTTGAAAATTGCATCTAAGTTTGGTTTTTTAGCATATGCAATGGCATTTCCGAATTGGCTGTTGTTAATTCCGAATCCATCCATAATTGCTAACATTACTAAATTCTTTTTACTCATTTTATCCACCTTTTCTAAAATTTTATCCTTATCTATTTTACACCTTTTTGACTTTTTTTACAAGTCTATTCATAATTAATTATTCTTTAACGAATAATACCTTTAATACCCGGTCATTAATCAGTTTAGATACCGAAATTAAAATCGGTAATTTAATGCCAATCACAATAAATTTATATCCCATTAACATTTCAGTAACTCCTCTGCCATATAAAGCAAAGTCCCATATCGCATTATTACATGTTTCTAAAACCGAAGCAGTTAAAACAATAAATCCTAAAAAGAACCAAGATAATTTACCATAGCTCTTGATGTATTGTTTTAATAATCCTCCAGAGAACCCCCATAACAATGCTGATATTGTATAAACAGGATTAAAACCATAAGAATTGAAGAAAAGACCATATATTAGGTCAGCCGCAAGACTTGCTACAAGCCCCCAGCTAAAACCACCAATAATTCCAGCAACAAGCAAAGGAATAGCATAAAAACTAATACGCATATTAGTTCCAATCATAAAACCAAATGTTTTTAATACAACTGCTAAAGCTATCATTATAGAAACACAAGCTATCGCTTTTAAGTCAAACTTTTTCATTTTCTTCACTTCCTTTACCTTCTTATTATATCAAATTTTGATTATTTAAGCAACAGTATTACCCAAATTAAAAGTCTAAGTAACTTTAGTTACTTAGACTTTCTTTTATTCTTTATCAAATATTATTTTTAAAGCTGTTTTTTCAAGTCTAGAGACTTGGGCTTGAGAAATTCCAATTTCTTCAGCAATTTCCATTTGTGTCTTTCCATTATAATAACGATCTCGAATAATATTTTTTAATCTAGGGTTTAATCTTGAAATTCCTTCTTCTATTATCATTTTATTAAGACGTTCTTCTTCCGGATTGGAATTATCTGATATTTGATCAATTAAGTAGATTTCATCACTTCCATTATTAAATATTGGAGTATAAATTGAGATCGGTTCTTGTATCGCTTCTAATGCCATAATTACATCAATTTGGTCTACTTCTAGTTTTTTAGCAATATCATCAATTGTAGGTTCTTTTTGATATTTATTTAGATATTCTTCTTTATACTGCATTGCTTTATACGCAATATCTTTTAGAGATCTTGATATTCTAATCTTTGAATTATCTCTTAAATATCTTCTGATCTCCCCAATAATCATCGGCACCGCATAAGTTGAAAACTTAACTCCATGAGTAAAATCAAAGTTATCAATAGCTTTGATTAATCCCATTGCACCAACTTGGAATAAATCATCTAAGTTTTCTCCTCGATTATTAAATCTTTTGATTACACTTAAAATCAATTTTAGGTTTCCTTCTACTATTAAATCTCTTGCTTCTAAAGAACCTTCTTGACTTTTTTTAATTAATTCCATTACTTCATCTTGAGGCATAACCTTTAATTCTGAAGTATTAATTCCTGTAATTTCTACTTTCCCACGCATTTTAATCCCTCCACTAAAAGTATGAAGGATTTATTTTGTTTTAATGCATTTGTTTTTACTTTTTTTAAGAAACTTTCACCATTGATTCAATTTCATAACGCATTTTGTCAATAATTCGCTTTTCAAGTCTTGATATGTAAGATTGAGATATACCTAAGAAATCCGCAACTTCTTTTTGGGTCATTTCCGGTTTACCATATAATCCAAAACGCATAATTATTATTTCTTTTTCACGATCATTTAATTTACCTAATACTTGATAGAGATTTCTAATATCTTCATCGCTTGTCATTTGATGTAATACCGAAGGATTAGGGTCTCCTAATACATCAGCAAGCATCATTTCGTTACCTTCACTATCAACACTTAATACTTCATCTAAAGATATTTCTTGACGCATTTTTTGGGTTTTACGTAAATACATTAGAATTTCATTTTCAATACAGCGCGATGCGTATGTTGCTAGTTTAATATTTTTATCCATTTTAAAGGTTTGTACACCTTTAATTAAACCCATTGAACCAATACTTATTAAATCTTCTAAATTAATTTTAGTTGATTCAAACTTTTTCGCGATAAACACCACTAGTCTTAAATTATGAACAATTAAGGTATTTCTTGCTTCTAGTGACCCATTTTTAACTTCTAACAAAAGCTTTGTTTCGCTTTCTTCATCAAGTGGTGGTGGTAAAATATTATTACTATTGATATAATAACACTCTTTATTTTTACCTTTAAATAATCTTTCAATAATTTTAACTAATAATTTAATCATTTTCATTCCCCCATTGTACTATTTAAAATAACATCATAGTCTTCTATATTAGAAAAACTATATAAAACTTCAAACTCTATATCATTAAATAATATTTTAGGACCTGTATATATTTTAACTAATTCTTGCTGATTAACAGTTTTTACCATTTTAAATCCAACAAACTGATAATTATTATCAAACCATTTATGATTAATAAAAACAACTGGTTTTCCCTTATACATACAATGATTTCCCGTATCTAAAATTGCATGTAAATAATTATGCATAATTTTAACTAATACTTCATGTTTTATTTTTAACTTTTTATACATTACTTTTTCTATCACAATAATAATAATTGAATAAAGCATCGTCATAAGCAAAAACCAAAGATTATTAATTTTAAAGATTACTAAACTTCCAATAAAAAATAAATTGATTATATAAAAACTTATTACCATCAAAAAACGTTTCATTGGTTTTGGTGTATTATATGCGGAAAGGCCCATAAATATCCCCATTATGTATCTTAAATTGTATAAATACTTAATTGGTAAGATAAATAGCAAAAGTGAAAATGTACCAATTAATAAAGCTATAAGCATTTGGTACCATTTTATTTTTTCTTTGTATATTACAGCTATTGTTTTTAAAAAAGCATAGTCTACAATTAAATTAGTTATAATTACTAAATCTAAATAAACTATCATGGTTAATCACCAAATATATTATACTTATAATTTAACTAGATATTTGTCAAAAAGAAGAATGTAAAATTAAATTTTAAATAAAAAAACAAGGCTTTATTAAGCCTTGTAATTAGTCTTATTTAAAACGATTTTTTAACCAACTTGGAACCTTAGATTGTTGTTGTTCTTGTTGTGGTTGTTGTGTTGGTTGTGGTTTTGCTGGTTGTTGGTATCCACCATAAGGGTTTGGATTGTATGTAGATCCACCATTATATCTTGGTTCTTGAGGGTTAGCTACATATGTTGGGCGTGGTGCTTCATAAGGATTTTTGTATTCTTCTTCAGTTTCTACTTCACGCATTTTTTTAGCAGTTTGATCAAATCCTGTTGCGATAACAGTAACAACTACTTCACCTTCTAAATCTAAGTTAAATCCTGTACCATGGATAATATCGATTTCTGTTGATGATGCACTTCTGATTTCAGCGATTACATCTTCAACTTCTCTCATTGTGATATCTACATCACTTGTAATTTGAACGATAGCATCAGTTGCTCCATTAATATCAACTTCTAATAATGGACTGCTAATAGCAAGTCTTGCAGCTTCAACAGCACGGTTAGGTCCACTTGCAACCCCAATACCCATTAACGCAGTACCTTTATTTTGTAATACTGTTTTAACGTCAGCAAAGTCAACGTTTACTAAACCTGGTAATGAGATAATTTCAGAAATACCTTGAACCCCACGACGTAATACGTTATCAGCTTCTTTGAAAGCTTCTAAGTAAGTTGTGTTATTACCGATAGTTTCTAGTAATTTATCATTAGGAACAATAACAATTGTGTCAACATATGGACGCATTGTTTCAATACCTTGTAATGCTTGTTGCATTCTCTTTTTACCTTCAAATCCGAAAGGTTTTGTAACAATACCTACAACTACTGCACCCATTTCTTTAGCATAACGAGCAATAACTGGAGCAGCACCTGTACCAGTTCCTCCACCCATACCAGCAGTAACGAAAACCATGTCAGCACCTTTAATTGCTTCACGTAATTCAATTTCAGATTCTTCAGCAGCTTTTCTTCCTACTTCAGGGTTAGCTCCGGCACCTAGTCCACGAGTATATTCTTTACCGATTTGGATACGTGTTTCAGCTTTAGATAAACGTAATACTTGGCAGTCAGTGTTAACCGCAATATATTCAACACCTCTTACGTCATTTTCAATCATGCGGTTTACGGCGTTTCCACCTCCACCACCTACACCAACGACTTTTAAAATCGCTCTTGCAGAATACATATCTTCTTCTGGAATATTAACATTGTTCATTGTCATAATTAATTCTCCTTTTCTATTCATTTATATTAATCACACTATGTATGTAAATATTTTTCTTCTATTCTTTCGTATTATATCATAAGTTTAAATAATATTCAAATAAACTACTAATTTTTATTTTTGACACTTTTTTCCAGCAAATTCATCCATTTTTTTAGATGTTTCTAAAAGTTCAGAATAGTCTTTAAATAATACTTCACTTCCATATAAACCTGTGAAATTAACGCTTTTTAAAGCATCAAAATAGGCCACAAAATCTATTGTTCCTAAACCCATTTGTTTATGTTCATCACGTAATCCGTTATTATCATGAAGGTGTAAATGTTTAATTTTATTACCGAAAGTATGCACATATTTTACTAAATCTTTAGGTACTTCTAAAGTTTGTCCACTAGCGTGGTAATGACCACAGTCTAAAGTAATTCCAACATTATCTTTATTAACCATTTTTTGGAAATAACTCATTTCTTGAATAGTTAAACATAATTCATTACTTCCAATTAAGTTTTCTACCATAATATCAATATTGTATTTTTTAGCGTGTTCCGCAAGAATCTTAGTATTTTCAATCGAAAGTGCTAAAGCCTCATCTTTTGAAAGGCTACCATCTACTTCTCCTGGATGAAGAGTTACTCCTTTAGCTTTACATTTACCAGCAAAGTCAATAGCATCTTTTAATCTCTTCATTGTAATATCTAAATTATTCTTAGTAGCAATATTATTTTTTGCTCCATAAGGTAAGTGTAAAACAACATTAAAATTTTCTTCATCAACAAATTTTTGAATTGCCTCTTCATAAGTATCTTTTACTTCATCTGATATATCATAGGGATAAAATAATTCACAACCTTGATATATTTTAGTTTTCACTAATAAATCATACGCTTTTTGAATATCTTCTTTACTTCTTAATACGGTAATTGTAAAACATTTTTTCATATTTACCTTGTATAATATAAACGTATAATATAGTTTATAAGTTTATATTATAATCCTTTCTTTAAATTTTATATAAACATAATAAATTATGTTATAATTTAATCGTACTGTGGATTTGTTTCTGTATTAGTACAGCTTAGACTGTTTTAGGAGACTCCTACCACAGTTTTTATTTTATTGTCAATAGTTAGTTAACACTTTGATGTTTTATAGGCAAGGATACATCGTAAAAACTTTGTGGTTCATACCCAGTACAACAAATTTATTAACAAGGAGGTACAATAAATGTACTTAATCGGAATTGACATTTCCAAATTTAAACATGACTGTTTCATCGCTACTGAAACCGGTCATATTATTAAAGAATCTTTTTCTTTTGATAATAATCAAGATGGATTCAACAAATTTCTAAAGCTATTATTATCTTTAGATCAATCACAAGAAATAAGAATTGGTCTTGAAGCCACAGGACATTATGGAACCAATTTAAAATTATTTCTTCATGAACACAATTTTTCATTCATGGAATTTAATCCTATTCTAAGTGACCGATTCCGCCAAGTTTCCTCTCTTAGAAAGACTAAAAATGATAAAATTGATGCTAAATTAATTTCAAAAATGCTTCTATCCTATGATTACAAAACCAATTCATCTATATCATACCACATTTTGAAATTAAAATCACTTACAAGGTTCAGAAAAAGATTAATCAAAACTAGAACCATCTATAAAGAACAATTAATTAATATTTTAGACATCGCTTTTCCCGAATATTCTAAATACTTTACTCAGGTTTGGGGTAAAGTATCATTCTATATTCTCAAAAACTATCCTACTGCTAAGGATATTGCTAATATTAACGTTGAAAAAGTTATGCCTATTATTCATTCACTTTCTAAAGGTCACTATTCAATGTTAAAATTAGTTAAATTAATTGAGACAGCTAAAATTTCCATTGGCTTAAAAAATGATTCTCACGTTTTAGAATTACAATTAACTATTAATTTAATTGAACAAATGGATAATGCGATTGATCAAGTTGAAGATGAAATAACTAACATTATGAAACAATATGATTTTAAAACAGCCTCTATTCCAGGTATCGGAATTATAAGTGCCGCTTCAATAGTTTCAGAATTTGAAGATTTTTCTAAATTTAGTAATAGTAACCAATTATTATCCTTTGCTGGACTTGAACCTGCCTTATATCAATCAGGAACCCAACAAACATATGGTCATATAGTTAAACGTGGTTCTTCTTATTTACGCGAAACATTAATGAATGTTGCACCTTATGTAATGAATTATAATAATACTTTTTATAAATATTATCTTAAAAAGAAAAGTGAAGGCAAACATCACAGAGTAGCTTTAACCCATTTAGTTAAAAAACTTATTCGAGTAATTTATTACCTAGAAACTAATAATATTTCTTTTGACTCATCTAAACTTAAATAATTTATATTGTAGCGAATAATAAATTATTAATATAAGCTTTTATCATTTTTTCTAAAAAAAGACAGTCATTTAATCATTTTGAGAGTGACATCCTTTTTTATACTCTTTTTACATTTTCTTTAAAATTTTTTAATCATTTTACTTGATTATTAATAGTTAGTCTCCT
>JAFTPH010000056.1 GCA_017463365.1 Bacilli bacterium | reverse complement strand
TTATTATCTATTTTTGAAAAAAGCCTTAAAATGGGCTCTTTTCATCATGCCTTTTTTCCATATTCACTTTTCAAAGAACAATTTTCAGCTAACTAAAATATTTTTTAATTATTTACTTGATTTTTATATAGTTAGCTTTCTAATAACATTTCTTCATAAATTTACACCTTTTCCAATTCTACCCGTTTGAAAACCTCTAACTTATTTAATTACTAATTATAGTATTGTGCTTGAGCATTCCATAGTTCAAAGTATTTTGATTTTTCATCTTTTACAAGTTCATCATGATTTCCTACTTGAACAAGTTTTCCTTCATGTAATACCGCAATCTTATCACAGAATCTACAAGATGATAACCTGTGAGAAATATAAATTGCAGTTTTATCTTTGACCATTTCATTAAACTTATTATATACTTCTTGTTCTGAGATAGGATCAAGGGATGCTGTAGGTTCATCTAAAACTACAAATGGTGCATCTTTATATAATGCTCTTGCTATAGCCAGTTTTTGTTTTTCTCCCATTGAAAGTTCAATTCCATCATTATCATATAATTTAGTGATAATTGTTTCTATACCATTTGGTAATTCTTTTAATTTCTCACCAAATCCTGCTTGTTCTAAACACTTAATAACTTTATCTCTATCTCCATTTAACGAACAAGATACATTGTCATTAATTGAAAATGCGAAAATATGGAAGTCTTGGAATACGACTGAGAATATAGATTGGTATTCATCATAATCATACTTTTTAATATCAATGCCATTTAAAGTAATTACTCCCTCAGTTGGTTCATATAATCGTGAAAGTAGTTTTATTAATGTTGTTTTACCACTACCATTCATTCCGACTATTGCTAAACGTTCACCAATTTTAAATTTAAATGATACATTCTTTAGTGCCCAAAAGTCTGTTTTAGGATATTTGAATGATACATTTTTAAATTCAATTTCATATTCGTTATCACTTCTTTTTTCAATTGGAAGTGTTCCCAAATAACGATCATCTGGTAAATCATAATAATCAAATAGTAATTTTAAGAATTGATTGTTGTAAACTAAACTACCTATAAGATTTATTAAAGTCGATACACCTGTAATTAGTTTAGTAATAGTTGCTACATATAACATGTAATCACCAATCATTATTGATTTAGTACATATTTTACCTGCTATATATAACATTATTAAAACTGTTAATAAAGTTTCTATAATTTTAAGTGAAATACCATATTTAATTGAAATTTTATCTGCTTCTTTAATAAAAGAATCACGTTCAAAGACACTTACTTCAAGATCAGTAATAACTTCATTCATTCCATTTATATATGAACTATAGCCATATGTTGACATTACATTCATCAACATAGTATTACCTCTTTCAATTTCTTGATATAAATTATTAATTTTCTTTTGACACTTTAATGATAATATCATACTGATTGTAATAGTTAAAATCATCATTACAAGAACAATAATAAAAGAATATGGTTTATTTATAAAGTTTAAAATACCACTATATGACTCTTTACTTGTTGTTATAAATAAAGATAATGTCAAGGAGAAAGAAGTTATAATATTAACAATACTTGTAACAAGTACCGATGTTGCGTACATCAATTTGTTTATTCCAGCACCTGTAGCATTTTGATAATTATATATTTGAACTTTTAATTTTTCGACATCAGGATCTTCTAAATAAGTATATTTCATTTTGTTTTGATAGTCTAGCATATAATATGAGAGCGAATGATAAGCATAATTATTATGTAATGAATATTGTACATTAACTATTTTTCTTATTATTGACAATACTAAAAATCCAATAACTGTAATTAAAACTAATGTTAATAATCGTTCAGGACTTTTTGAAGATGATAATTCATTAATTATCATCGCAGACATATAAATCGGAAAAAAGGGAATTAAAGTATTAATAATAGAACTAATAATTTGCCATTTCATGAACTTCGGACATACTTTAAATAATAACTTATATCCTCGAACTATTAATGAAAAGTTTGACTCTTTTTTATTCATTTTTATAGTCCTCCTTATAATATTTGCTTTGAACATTAAACAATGCTTTGTATTCTTTTCCAAGAGCCATTAACTCATCATGAGTTCCAAGCTCAGCAATTATATTATCTTTTAAGAATATTATTCGATCACAAAATCTAGTTGAAGCTAAGCGATGCGAAATAAATATAGATGTTGCATGACTTGCAATTTGATTATATTTTTGATACATTTCACTTTCCGCAATCGGATCTAATGCACTTGTCGGTTCATCTAAAACAAGTATTGAGTGTTTTTTGTAAATAGCTCTTGCAAGTATCAACTTTTGGATTTCACCACCAGAAAGTTCAATTCCATTATCAAAAACTCTTTTATTAATAGGAGTTTTTTCTTTTTCAGGTAATGACATCACCTTTTCATACAAACCTGATAGTTTTAAACATTCTATTAATTTATTATAATCTTTTTCTTCTTTAACACAAATATTATCTTCGATTGAAGCAGGAACTATTGAGTTAACTTGACTTACAAAACTAAATAGTGAATATAATTCCCATTTATTGTAATCTAATAAGTTATGTCCATTTAATAGCACTTCTCCTTCAGTAGGAAGTAATAAACCGCACATAAGCATTGTTAATGTAGTTTTACCAGCACCATTAAGCCCTACCACTGCTATTTTTTCACCTGCTTTTATTTTAATATTAATATTTTTTAAAGTATACTCTTCATTCTTAGGATATTTATAAGAAACATTTTTAAACTCTATTTCATATGGTTTACTCAAATCAGCTTTAAGTCCACCTTCTTCTTTTAAAACATTAGGTATTTCATAATATTCTCTAAGATGTGATATTTGAATAGATCCTTCATAAATTCCTCCCCATGAATTTATTACACTAACCAATAACTCTGATATAGCGGTTATTGCAGAAAAATGTAATACAAACTCGGAAGCACTTAATTTTCCATCGATTACCATTTTAATCAAAAAATAATAAGAAACACCATCTCTTAAAAACACCATTAAAAAACTTACTAGTGCTACCATAAAACTACGTCTTTCGGTTTCATGGTGTTCCTCAACAGTTTGTTTCATTATTTTTTTTGTTAATTGTTTAAAATAACCAACCAAACTAAATAATCTAATATCTTTACCACAACGATAATCTCTATTAACATAGTAATTTAAGTAATTTAATTTTTTGTTAGTTGTAGCTCTTTTTTTCCAAGTTTTTCCATTTTGATCTTTTTCCCACTTTAACATAAGAAAATTAGAAAAAACACCAACAATAATTATCACCAAAATTATTGGATTAATAAAACTAACAATAGTTCCAAATAAAATAAATGCAAGTATTTGGTAAGTAACATTAGAAAAACGGATTGGATAATTCACTCCTGCAGCATGATTATTTTCTACTGCCCTTTTTGCATAATTTTCTTTTTCAACAAATTCATCATATAAAGTTAAAAAATAATCTCGTCTATGTTCCACCCTAACAAACTGAGCTCGAAGTCTAAAAAGAATAATTAAAGCTGCCGAATCACTTTTTTCATCTACAACAATTTTAATTATTTCAGCTATAAACTGAATGAGAATTATCATTCCAATACCTAAAACTATTTTCTCAAATTCTGTAAATATCTGAAATAAATTTAAAACATATGATGGAAGATAAACGCCAATGGCTTTAACTATCAAGCTAACTGGAATTATTAATAGTCCCGCAAAAACTAAGAATTTATCATACTTCCATATATTTTTATAAGCATAAATAACATTAGAGATCAACCCGTACTTAGGTTTATCTTTTTTTGTTTTATTTTTCTTCATAAGTATAACCTCCTAATCTATACACTTATATTATACTTATTTATTTTAATAATTTAAAAATTCGTGCACGAAATGTCGATTATTGTGCACGAATTTTTCTATAGTGGTAACATTACTTCAGTTGCAAAAACGCCTTCTTCATTTTGACGATTAATGTACCCATTATATTTATTAACAATATTATCTACACGAATAAGTCCAAACCCATGTGAATTCGATTCTTTCGTAGTATGATAAGTTTTCCCTATTTTTTTAATCTTCCCACCATTTGAATTTTGAACGGAGATGTAAAGTTGTTCTTTAAATATATCGACATAAACTCTTATAAATCTATCACTAGGATTATCTAATTTCATGCAAGCTTCAATTGCATTATCCAGTAAATTGCCAATTATCACACATAAATCAATTTCTAATATTTTTAACTCTTTTGGAACAATTGCTTTTGCATTAACATTTATGTATTTAGATTTAGCAAGTGATATCTTACTATTTAAAATAGCATCAACCATTACATTACCTGTTTTAATTACTGTATCAACAGTTGTTAAATCTTTATCTAAATTATTTAAGTATTGTTCTAATTCTTCTATTTTATTCATTTGAAGATATGCTTTCATCGTTTGTATATGATTATGATAGTCATGTCTCCATCCTCTCATAGTTCGATACATATTCTCAACTTCGGCATATTGTTTATTTATTAGATCATTTTGGTATTTAGTGATTCTTTTATCAATCATTTTACCAAATAAAAAGTTAAATAATCCCATAAATTATACTCCTCTATAATAATTGATAAATGCTTTATTAACATCATCAAAATTATTCTTTGCCATTGATATTTCTTTACTATCATCTAGTATAATACTATTCTTGCTTATTGATTTAACGTATTTAAGATTCACAATGTATGAACGATGTGGAATAATAAAAGTATTATCTAGTTCTTCAGCAAATTTATTTATACCTATTTTTACTATATACTCTTTTTTATCGACTGTATTAATACTAATATAATGTCCATATGATTCAACATATACAATATCAATTAATTTAATAATAGTGTTTTGACCATCAACTTTAATTATTATATTTGCTTCTTTCTTTGATAATAAATTAACTGCTTTATCTAGTACTTGATGCAACTTTTCTTTTGATACAGGTTTCATTAAATAATGTAGAGCTGAAACATCAAATCCAAGTGACATGTAATCTGCAAAACCTGTTATAAAAATTATTTGAACTCTCTCATTATCCATACGTACTTTTTTAGCAAGTTCAATACCATTGATCTTATCCATTTCAATATCAAGTAATAAAATATCATAATCTTTATTTTCTTCATAATCAAATAAAAATGATTCTGCATTATGAAATGTTTTAATATTCAACTCACTACTTTTTTTCCATGAATTAATAATTGTAAGTAAGTATTCTCTTTGAACTTGTTCATCATCAATTATCGCAATATTATACTTCATACTAAATTCCTCTTTGGATATATTATACCATACTTTACAATTATTATCTACTTTTTAAAATTGATTGATAAAAAAGAAGCGGATGTTAAGCAAGAACCCTTTAAGAATAGTATTAGTGTTTTCCGCTTACAGCAATTTTCTTAATTCTTCTAATCCTTTTTTCATTATTATATCTTCACCATTTTTCAAATCTTCTATTGTAGGAGAAATATAAATATGTGGTTGTACTCCAACATTTAAAAACTCTTTCCCATCGGGATATGAAACCCAAGCAGTACAAATTCTAGCCATGCCTCCACCTGGCAATTTTATCATTAAAGGAGTTCCAGTTGATCCATGACTATTTTCTCCAACTAAAAGACCTCTTTTCGCATAATCAATTTCGATTAATAAACTTTCAGTTGCAGAGGTTGAATATCTATCTTGTAATATCACCAATGGCTTATCAATAATGAATGGACACTCTTTAATATTTTTTTCTCCTTTATCCTCTTCAAAATAAATATCATTACAAACTTCATATAATTTCTTTTCATCAGGATTACTTAAGTTTAATTTTGTTAAGTCACAGAAATTTCCTACTGCTTTATAAGCACCAATATGCACTTTATATTTTGTATTAGGTTGTTTAAACGGACCATTTATGAATGCTTGAGTTATATATTCAATATTTTGAGAATTACCACCGCTATTTCCCCTTACATCGATAATAAATCCCCTATATTTTTTAAGCAATGCCATATTACTATAAAAATCATTTCCTAGGCTATTATTCATACAAGTTTTTATAAAAATTATACCAATATTATCTGAAGTCTCATATAGAGAAAATGACTTTGATTCGGGTTTATATACCATTTTAAGTTTTTCACAAAAAGATAAATTATTGTTTAAATACTCCCATTCAATATTGCCTTGTTTAGCACTCAATTCATATTCACCATCTATTGTTTTAATCTTAATCTCTTTACCATACTCTACAGCAGTAATTAAATAATTAAAATAATAAATAGCTTTTTCTTTATTATAATGCCAACAATAAGGAAATATAAATTTGTCTAAATATTCATTTATAGGAAGATGATTAATCTCAATAACTTCACTTCCTAATTTAATATTAGAGCCTTTTTCTCTTGCAAAAATGTATATCTTATTAGTGTAACTAGTTAGTGCAATCGGAAAATTACCCATTTCTTTTAATAAATATTCTGGAAAATATACTGCTGTATGGTCATCATTTACTAATGATACAAATCTCATTAATTCTAAATAATATTCTATATCATTATTAATCTTATCTATTTTATTTAAGATATTAAAATATTCTTCATCTAAATTAATTTTTTCTCTTGAAATAAATGGAGATGTAATTTTTAACTCATGCCATAATTGTGATAATCCATATATCATTTGTATTTTATCTATTCGATTTATACTCATAACATTAAATTATTTCCTTTCTTCTTATGTACATATTGTAAACAAAGTAATCATCATTTTCACCAAAAGATAGCAATCCTTGTTCATATGCTTTACTTATTACTAATGATCTAATTGTATTAGCAGAACATGACACAATAAAATCTTTTTGCCCCATTAAATATTCTGGAATATTTTTTTCTATAACGCGTCTAACTAAATTATACATCTTTAAAAAGGATTCTTTTAATTTTACATTTTTTCTAACTTTACTCATAAAACTAGAAAATTTTTTGTCATCAATGACAGGAACATTAGCTTTGACTAAACCATCGACAACTTTAAAGTAACCTAACTTTATATATTCTTTTACATCGTTTTCATAACAATCTTCTAAATCACTATATAATACATCGTTATTTAATATATAATTAAAAACAGCAAGATTTTCAAAATGGCCTGTTGCCGCTTTTCCATAGTTTAATCTTTTACCCACTTCATTAGAAAACTCTAATGGAGAAGAAGGAAAAGCACAAATAAAAATATTATAATTTTGTTCTCTTCCATTACATGATATGAAAAATTCATCAGGATGTACCTTATAATCATCTTCAGCCATATAATATTCCCATTTTCCTTTTGTAAAGCTTTTTGTATAAACAATATTACCCTTATGTTCACTATAATTAATAATTTCAAAAATTAAAGTCCACATTAACAAATTATCTTCTATACTATTATCTTCTAACATTGCTTTATATTCGGTTATATGTTCTTTAGCAAATTCAATTACTGCATTTTGATAATCAGAAATACTATATCTAATAATATCAAGTACTTCTCTTTGCGTTCTAGCATCTATAAATGCAATAGTTGTTACGTATTTATTATTCTCTACTTTTTTTAGTAATTGCATATTTGTTAATTTATCTACGAAATCTTTAATATAAGTAATTGATATACCTAATTCAATTGAATAATCTTCTATACTACAAGGATTATCATAAGAATGATATAATAAGTTTTTCACTAACAATGACGAGGTTTCATCATGAACATTATAATCCATATCATCTGTATAAGCCATAATACCACTAAAACTTTTTGGTACATATGCTTTCTTTCCATTTAGTTTTTCCATATCTAAATACTCCTTTAACTTTTTTCGAACTTCAGCTAATTTCCATTTAGCTGTTCCAAGAGGCATATTTAATTCTTCTGCTATGAACTTTAAAGTTTTATCTTCTACATAATAAGCGTAAAGTATTTCTGCATAATCTTTACTCAATAATTTGATAGCTTGACTTATCATTCTGATTTTTTCATCTTCTAACAATTCATCAAGGGCTGTTTTAGAATCATCTGCATCACCAATATCTTCTTTATATTCAAGATTATTTCTATCTTTAATAGTTTTTCTTAAATACATATTATATTGATTTTTACAAACACCCCATATGTAATAATCTAAATTATCAATACGTGCACCTTTATCAATATTTTGGATTATCTCTAAAAGGATTGTTTGTGATAAATCTTCAGCATCCATTCTACTATTACATCTTTTAACACAATAGAAAAATACTTTACTAGCATAATCTTCTACTTTTTCTTTTAACTCATTCTTGTTCATAATTATATCCATAAAGTTTACCTCTTCACTTATATAGTTTCAAAAGATATAAAATGGTTGGTAAATTTCCTAAAAATATTATACCATTTTTTAAATTATATTTCTACATAAAAGAAAGTTGACTAAACATAGTCAACTTTCTTTAATTTTTACTTTCTTTCCCAACAAAACATATTATAAACAAATCTTTTCTCATTAACAGGTTCAATTAATCCCGCTTCTTCAAAGGCCATTACTATATGTTGTCTCATCTTTTCTATAAAGTATGAATTAGCGATATAATCTAAATCTTTATATAAATATTCTGGTATAACATCTTTAAATATTTCCTCAATTTTTTTTGTAATTTCTTTTCTTTTTTGTTTTGCTGGAATTAGTTCATCACTATATTCATCTTCTTTACTAATCTTTCCTTTTTCAAAATCTAATAAAACAAAATTAAACTTTATATTATCATTTTCTATTTTTAAGTAATTTTCTTCTACCATTTCATCAACTGCTGATTTTAGCGTATATACACAATCTGAGTATTTTATATTTTTATTTTTTAATAAATACCCAAACAATTCAAAATTAGCATTCCAGTTTGCGCTATTATCCCATCTAATACATTTTAAGGCTTCTGAATTAACACCTTCTATTTTTCTTTGACCTGGATATAATAAACCTTGTACTCCTATTACACCATTTCCAGCCATACATTCATTAATATAAAAAGTATTGAACTCTGATTCATAATCTTCAGACATACTAAAATCCCAACTACCACCTTCAACAATATGACTATGTTTTCTCATATTTTTTACTGTTTCTTCTTTAGTACAATCTAAATATTCAACTTTTCTGTTTGTGCTAAATAGGTATGACCACATTAATTTATTGTCATCAAGTAAAGGATTATCGACTAATTTCTTCCACTCATTAAAATGTTTTTTACAATACTCAACTATCAATTTTGTATATTCTCTTGAATTTTGTTTAACTAATTTTGCTACTTTATTATCTATGTTTTTATCTACTATTATGAAATTAGTTAAATACTTACCATTTTCATCTTTTATTAATAAAGTTGCGTGTTCTAAACTATTAACAATATTTTCAATATATGGTAAGCTTATTCCCATTTCCAATGAATAGTCTTCTAAACTACATGGATTACCATATGAGTGCATTAATAAGTTTTGCTCAATTAATCCATTTGTATAATCTTCGGGATTTAAATTTGCTCCACCACTTCTATGTGTTTCAAATTTTTTAGGTACAAATGCTTTTCTTCCATTTAATCTTTCCATTTTTAAATACTCCTTAAGTTTATTTCTTATGTCAAAGAGTCTTCTTTTGACTGTTCCAAGAGGTAAATTTAATTTTTCTGCTATGAATGATAACGATCTATCTTCTATATAATATGAATAAAGTATTTCTGAATAATCACTTGATAATAATTTGATTGCGGCATTAATCATCGATACTTTTTCTGAATTAATTAATTTGTCTAAAGAATTTTCTTCAATCCCGTGTTTATCAAACTCTTCAACAAACATTATATTTTCTCTATCTTTTACTTTTTTGGCCACATATTTACTATAATGGTTTTTACATATTTGCCAAATATAATAATCAAAGTTTTCAATCTTAATTCCCTTATTAATGTTTATCATAATGTCAAGTAGTATATCTTGTGATAAGTCTTCGGCATCACTTCTACTATTACATCTTTTCACACAATAAAAGAATACTTTATCCATTTGTGTTAATAATTGTTCAATTAATTGTTCTTTATCATTCATAAAATTTTTACCTCTTACACCCATATAGTGTGTAAATATTAAAAATGGTTCGCATATTTCTAAAAATATTATACTATTTTTAAAATTATATTTCAATATAAAAAGTCAGCTAACCATTTTGTTGTTTGGTTAACTGACCTATTATTTTAATCATATAAAATTTGATTTTCAGGTAATGCCTTATATTCTTCACTTTCTTTTATGTATTGGTTAACTATTTTATAATATGCTTTACCTAATTTAACACCATTTTCCCATTTATCAAAACTGATGTAAGATGCTCCATAGATTGTAATATCTATTGTTTTATTATTTGCAGTAAAGAAAATGTCTATAGTGTACGAAGGATTAACAAGATTGTCACTAACTGTTAGTTTTTCGTTCCATCTATCTATTGATCCTTCTAAAAATATTTCATATATTTCTTTTAGTTCTTGTTCTGTAAATAATAACGTTGTTTCACATTCACAGTCTAAATCATAATTATAACCATTTTTTAAGACACCAGTCTTTGAATCATAATACCCATTAAAACCAAATGTTAATGCAAAAGAGAAATCTTCTGGCATTTCTTCTGGTAATGAGGTCATATTTGTATCACATCCAACCAAACATAAACTAAATATCAATAAAAACATACTAATTAGTATTTTCTTCATTTACATGTACCTCCTATCAATAAGTAAATAACTATAAAATTTTTCTGAACGTTTCATGTATATCTTATGATAAGTTATTAAAAAATTTATTTTTTCCTAAAATCACCATTCTTATCGAACCTTATAAAATGTATAATAAATATAAATGGTAATGGTAAGATTACTGTAGTAATAATCATCAAAAAATTTTCAAATGACGTTATTTTAATTTTATCAAGCCATACCATAATTGATAAAATACTATATAAAATACCCTCTACTAATAAACAAATACAATTCACAATAGTCGCTGTTCTTACTGTATTTTCATTTTTATTTAATGCTTTAAAATTAAACGGTTTTGATATCCATTTTGATTTATTAACCTTTTCTGGAAATATAATACCTACGATTCCAATTGATAACATTATTATAGGTAAAATCATATGTGCTATAATTTTTCTAAATATCATTTACTATACACCTCCACCTTTATTATACATCTTGACGCAACGTCAATGTCAAGAGTTATGTTTAGTAAACTCTACTACCCATATACCAATCACTATATCATCAGTAGTAAACACTATCTTTAAAGTCATTTTTTCATTTTTAGTATTTACCACAACAAATACTGTCCCATTAAATAAACTATATTCCGAATTAATTTTATAATCAATTAATGTTTCATCTAGTTTTAATGTATTTAAGATAAAATCTTGAAAGCCAATAAGTTCAATTTTCTCGTGACAATATTCTTTAAATTGCAAAATGTCTTTATTTTTTATCATATCGAAAATAGTATTAATAATTTGATGTTGTTTTTCAGTACGCTCATTAATATGATTTTCTTTTCCATCCTTATAGTTGTCAAATAGTTCATTTATAACAAATTCTTCTAAACTAGCATCGGTTGTATTTGTAATTAAAGTTTTTAGTTCATTAAGTAAAACAAAATAATTAGTTGTTTCTTTTATTTGTTTTAAATATTTAGCTTTTTCTTCATTAATGATATTTAATATATTTTCTTGATTAAACCCTAACATCAGTTTTTTAATTTTATCCAATGAGAAATTAAGTTTTCTAAATACTACAATAACTTTAATCTTTTTAATTTCTTCATCATCATAATAACGAACATTAGACTTTTTACTACTATTCAAATTAAATAATTCCTCATAGTATCTAATAGTTCTTGATGATATATTAAATTCTTTTGATAATTCTTTTATTGATTTCATAATATCAACCTCATTATTATTATACTATAAAGTCAAATATTTTTCTACTAAATTAAAAGTCAGCTAATTTAAAGGTTAGCTGACTTAATGATTATTTATTTTAATTCAAATATATTAATATTTGACATAAACTTATCTAAATCATCGGATGCTTCAAAAAAATCTTGTGGATGCCAATGAGTATGTTTTATTTTTTCTTTCCCAAACAAATCTTCTGATTTATATTCGACACTAAAAACAAAATCAAAATATTCATCTTGCTTATACAAATACATCTTACCTAATTTTGATTCTCCTACTAAAACATCTTCATCAATAGTAAATCCTAAATTTAATTGTGAAGTCTTTGATAGTGTTAGTTCATATTTATTTTTATATTTTTCATATAAATATTCTAAATCAGATATCTTTCTTCCCAGTTCTCTTTGTTTATAAATTGAAAACATTAATGCCCAAAATAAACAAAACTTATCCCAACTAACAATATTTCTAATTGGTGTTCTATTATACGAAACATCAGTACATAGTTCTAATACTTTATCAAGATTAATAATATTTTCTTCAATATAGTATGGTTGATTACAATCTAATGTTTTGTACTCTATTGCTGCATCTTCTAATATAACAATTTCACTATCAGTGACAAAATGCTGCATAATATCTACTAAAACATCCTTTTCAATTTCGTTTACTAATACTTTCATAAATTACTCTCTTCTTCTGTCTTCTCAAATTTTTATACATATTATTTCTTTAATAATATCGACTATTAAATTCATATTTGTAATTTTATTAAATCCAGGAATATGAACAAATAACGTATTTTTATTTTTCTTTAAAGTATGGTAGTATGCACTATTACATAAATACTTTGTTGGCACATTATTAATTGATGTCTTGACATATTTGTTACATAGATCGCTAATTAATCTAATGTCTAAACAAGTATTTACTTCATCATCCAATTTAGCAGTTTGATCTAACCTTATTTCATCTTTCAATAATTTATTTATACCAAACATTAAAATTAAATCATATCCTTCTAAAGTTGTATTATTTAATTGTTGTTCAAGTTTTACAAATGAATTGGTTAATATTAATTTATCTACATTACCATCTATCATATTAACCAACATATTTGACGCATTATATTTACCATAAAAAGCTGTTAATAGTACTTTCATAATTATACTTATTCCGTTTCCAATATTCATTATAGTATTATTCTTTACCATCAATCTCCATCATTTTTAATAACACCATCTTTTTCATAAATGTTAAATCTTCCATTGTTGGTACATTAAATCTAAAGTTTGTCCCACAACACCATTCAACATCTTCTCCAAACATTTTCTTTGGACCACCACCACATCGGCATCCATCAATATGTTCAAAGGCAATTTTCTTTTCTTCTTCAGTTACATATTCTTCTAATAAATATTTGTCGTTAATATCGTCTGAATATACTGTCCAATCAGTATCTGGTTCTGATGGATCTTTAATGGCAATAAAAGCAACACATTTATCTTTATATACTATCCAATAATAAATGTTATCTTTCCAATAATCCCCATTATCTTTTCTAATTTCTAAATTGTTTTCTTCCAAAAAGTCAACATAGGCCAAAGCTGCTTTTTGGTCTTTTTCTTTTAGTTCTCTTATAATATAATCTCTAATTGTAAGTTCCATAATATTTAATACCTCTAATTTACTTCAATATCTTTAATAGTAACTTTGCTTCCTAATGCAGAACCTACACCTATTGTTGAACTAATTACTACATCAGTATTACTTAAAATTTTAATATATGGTAGATCATTATTTTCCAATATAATTTTATCATTTACTTTTATAACCATCTTATCTCTATCAATAAACCAATCTACATTGACATATTCATTAATTGGTATATTTCCTATTCCATCAAAACCAAATTGTTCTCCAGTAATAATATCATGTATTCTTAATTCTCTTTGATTACATTCCCAATTAAAGATTACTACACCTTTGTTATAATATAATCTCAAATTAGTACTATCAGTTTTTGCAGTAACTCTAATATCAACTGGTAAGTTATATAAACTTGGTGTTTTAAAACAGTGTTTATCATCAACTGAACAAATAGTTATTTCATTTTGTGTTTGACTAATTGTAGTATTATCGATAACCGATAACTGCATTTTATTTAAATTTACTTTCATAGCTACTTTCTCCTTTTCAATTAAATGAGTAATAGATGATTGTAAATGAATAACATTATTGTGAGCTTGTACTTCTTCTAGATATGCCTCTTTTAATTTATTTTCTAACATTTCGGCCAATTGGTCATTAGAAGGCTTTTTCTCTAAGACTTGCTTAATTTCTTTAATAGTTAAACCTACATTTTTTAAAGTCAAAATTTTATTTAACTCAAATATTTGATCTTCAGTATATTCTCGATATTTATTATCTTTATTTATCTTTTTTGGTTTAATCAAATTTATATTATCATAATACCTTAATGTCTTAACAGAAACACCTGTCATCTTAGAAAACTCACCAATTTTCATTTCATCTTTCCTCCATTACTAATTAAATTATACAACATTCCATTAAGGGGAAAGTCAAGTAAATGATTAAATATTATTTAACAATTTTATATCTATTTATCTTTAGACCAAACTTTTCAATTTGATTTATTAATATTCCACCATTTGCAAGAATGGTTTTATTTGATGCTATATTATCATCTTCACACATAATTAATATCTCATCATATTTATCTTTATACAACTCTAATATTAATCTTAATGCTTCTTTTGCATAACCTTTTCTTCTTGCACTTGGTTTAATACTATATCCAATATGACCACCAAATTCTTCTAAGTCTTTTGTTAAATAATGACGCATACAAATAGTCCCTACTACTTCATCATCTGATAATATTAAATAATACGTCGATGGAACTATTTTTTCATTTTTACCTTGTTCAATATCATTAATACTTTTTAACCATTCATTTAAATCATCATATTTATCTATTGAACCCGATCCTTGAATACGTGGCTCATTATTTTTTATAAAATCTTGTTTTAATTCTAATAGTTGATTAAAATGTTCTTCTGATGGTTTGGCTAATCTAACTGAACTACCTATTAATAAATTTAAAACACAAGCTTCTCTTAACAAAAATTTATTAGCATATTCTTTTCCTAAATTAGTATTAACTTCATATGCAATACTAGGATTAACCCATTCCAATACATATTGAAGTTCTTTTTCATTTTCTGATAATTCTTGTTTTAAAACATTATCTTCAACTTCAGCAAAATAATAATATGACTTTTGTTCAAATACGTCATCATTATAAATTGATTTCCTAATTTCATGAATTAAACCACATTTTTTGATTGTACTTGATTTAATAACAAGTCCTGTTTCTTCTTTTGTTTCTCTAATTAGGGTATCTATATGAGTCTCGTTTTCCTCGATTCCACCACCAGGAAATTTATAATGTTTTTCTTTTAAACTTTTAACTAATGCCACTTTTCCATCTTTAATGATAACTGCTCTAACTGCTTCACGTATAAAACGATTAGCATTTTCTTTATAGTTCTTTTCATCAAATATTGCTATTGTTCTCATATGACACCTCCTTATCCTTGATTATTCTTCTATCGTAACAATATGTTCTATACCAAAATGTTCTTTACTCAAATAATCTTTCATAAAAGTTGGAAAGCATTTAAATTTATCTAAATCTTCAATTGGTATCCAGTACATATTTTCTTTTACACCTTGGGTATAACTATTACTATTTAATTTTTGTGTACCTCTTGGTTTCATTAAAAAATAAAAACATATTTCATGACAGTTTAAGCCATTTAGAGTTCCACTATTTTCATAAAAGAAGTTTTCATGAATTATAGCCAGTCTATCAATTTTATAGTGAACTCCGGTTTCTTCAAACACTTCACGAATTACTGCATCTTCTGCCTTTTCTCCCATGTGTACTGCTCCGCCAATAGAATAGTAATAATCAGCAGATTCATTTCCAGCAAATAAGACACAATTATTTTCTACGATTATTGCAGCTGCACGATATCTAAACCAATTGTTTTCTTTTGTAAATCCACAATTATGCATAAACTTTCTCCTATAATGTTCTAATAGAAATCTTTATATTTTATAAATTCGATATATTCTTTTAATGCTAAATGCTCCCTTTTATACATTCCACATCTCATTTCATCTATTTCAGAATATTTATTATATTCTTTAAATATATTAAAACATTCATCAAGATTAAACCATTTAGCTTCCATTTTTTGTTCTTGTTCCATTTTAGATAATTTAATCCTACCATCACCTATTATTTCACAGACAAAATAATGATTAATCCATAAATAGTCTTCATAATATTCATTAATTGTTACTATCTTATTTTTAACTTTAACAATATATCCTGTTTCTTCTTCTACTTCACGAATTAAACATTCTTCTAAAGATTCATCATGCTCAAGTCCTCCACCAGGAAGCATTAATTGACTGTTTTTATTTTCATAGGAGATTAATATTTCATCATCATTAACTATAAATGCTCTACAAGCTTCTCTAACTTTCGATGTTTTAGTATTATAATTATCACCATAAATATTAATTTGCTTCATATTATTAATCTCCTTTCTTTTATTATTTTAACAATTTCAAACTAAACTCTGGATACTCTCCTGAAGCTATATCATTTGTAATATCAATTACATCGTATCCTTGATTTTGAAATTCTTTTTTTAATTCATCTTCTTTATTATAAATTATCTCTTTTCCATAATATGGTTTATTTGATTGTGGTGTTAATTCTAAATATACTATTTTATCACTTACATTAAATGTTAATATTGTATGAACTTTATTATTAACTTTTTTGTGTAGTAACCATATCTTACTCACTATTTTCTCTTCATCTAATATTTTCTTCATAACAAGTACAACATCATTACAAGTTCCAATTTTTTCTCTCATTGTATCAATTGGATCTTGAACTTTGTATATTGTTAATAATAAGTTATAAAATTCATTATCAAATCCATTATTCATATTTGGCTTATATTTTTTACCATTGCAATAAAAACCATATCCATAATTGTTATTATATAGTTCTTTTCGTAATAAATCACATACTCGCTTTATTTCCATATTTCCACCACTACAAATTAGCTCATATACTAATTTGTCTTTTTTATATATTCTTTCTATTCCTTTAAAAGAATCTAAATCACCAATTGTTTCAAATGTATATTTATAATCATCATCTATAAACTCTTTGGGCCCTCGCAACGGAAGCTTACTATTAACATTCTTTAAAGCAGGTTTTAATACTTTAGCATAAACATCAATACTTTCATCATTAAGTACTCCACCTTTATATTCCATATGCCATATTGGAAAATTATCAAAGTATACTATTTCTTCCCCATAAAAATCTTTACTACCAAAATAAGTATCATGATAAATATAGTTATCTTCAGCATAATGATAATCGACAGAGTTAGGTTTTGTTGATGGAACTTTATATTTAATTCCATCTGCATATGTACTTATTTTAGCTTTTATTAAAAATTCAATTAAATTTATATCATTAACATAATATACTATTTCTTTATTATTCTTTTTAGCATACTCTATTTCTTTTTTTACAGATTTCCCTATGTATCCATTTATATTAACTACGTAAATTCCATCACTATTATCTATCTTTTTATAATGCTCATCTTGAAGTTTCTTTATATCAGCAGCAGTTAATTTACTTATATCTTCAACATAAACACATTCAAATACATTATATCCTTTTTCACTTCTCAATTGGTTAGCAATATGTTTCATTTCTTCTGCAAATTTCATGCTACCGCAGATAGTATAAGTTTTCATAATATCACCTTTTATTAGTTATATTACATAACCTACCAACTAGTTTATATCCTATTTTTCTATAACACTCATTGGAAGCCATGTACCCACCATCAGCATATAAAATAGGCGTTAAGCTATTATCTAATAATTTCTTAGTTACTCCATATACTAGGTTTATTGCATAACCTTTTCTTCTTTGATTTGGTAGTGTATATACTAAACCCAATTTAGCATATTTTCCATCAATACTCGTATTTGTTGTTGCGACAATTTCATTATTATTAACCCATACATATAAGCTTGAATTATTTATATGATTTATTGCTTTACTTTTACATTCTTCAATAGAATGGACCATTCCATCCATTTCATAATGAGCATCTTTTATAATCTTTGTTACGATATCTAAATCTTCAATCGTAGCCAATCTCATATACCCATCACAACTATAATTAACAGGATTGATTTCAGTTAGTTTGTAAGACAATAATTCCATCTTTATATGTACTTCATTATAAAAATTGTCTATTTCTTTTAAACAACTCAATAAATCAAAATCAATACACACTACATAATTACCTTTAACAAAATAATATTTTTTTAAGATATCAGCAATTATCTTTACATCATCTTTATTGTTTGAATCTTTACACCAAACCCAAATTGGATAAGGAGGATTAGAATAACAAATAATTATACTTTTATTGTTAGTAAAAATATCAGTACATTTATATTGAAGAATTTTTTTTAAAACTGCATATGTTATAGAATCATCAATTATATTTGATAAATCAATTTTGTTTTGTTCATTATAATATAATAATTTTATTGGCTCCATTATACTATAAACCCTCCATAACCAAATATTTTTGTACTCTAATTCGTATATAATTTAATCAGAGATTTCACTCTAATTTTAATTATCATTAATTTATGGTATACTTTTATTGAAGTTATATCAGCTTCAGAAATCTCTGTTATAACTATAAATCATGAAATAGTTATAACTGGTTGTGGACTCCGATGCAAACTAATTGGAACATTATGAATCCGCGGTATAATTTGGAGCCCTTCCTTTTTCTTTGTAAACCTGTTTATATGTTTTTAGGACTATACTTTTTAGTATTGAACCTGTATGACTTGCGAATATAGGCTTGAAGAATAAACTCAATTGAGTTAGGAAGTTATCAACCACTTGTACAGGCAAAATGAAAGGATGTGTTGTTATGAATCAAAATACCTGTATTACTATTGATGTATCTCAAAATAAAAGTCACATTCAAGGATTTATTGGATCAAATAAACCTTTAAGTAAAGCTAGAACTATGAGACACACTAAACAAGGATATCAATTTATTTTAACTCTTAAAGATTTAATTGAGAGTAAAACAAACGAATCTCCTTTAATTATTTTTGAATTTACTGGAATTTATCATAAGTCCCTTGAAAAATTCCTTATATCACAAAATCTAAAGTATCATATTGTTGCTCCATTAAGAGCTGCTAAAGCCAGAAGCAGCGAAATTAGAGAGCAAAAAACTGATGCTAGAGATTGCTTAAGTTTATCTAAACTTTTCTATACCAATAATTTAGGTATGTTCTACTCTGAAGATGAATCATATTCTAATTTAAGAAAACTAAATAGATACTATGATACTTGTATGAAACATTTAATTAAAATAAAAGTAAACTTTAGAGAAACTTTAGCTGTTATCTACCCAAACTATAAAAAGTTATTTACTAGTATTTATAGTGATGAATCTTTAACTTTCTTAAAAGAATTTCCTCATCCATCTATTTATACTTCAAAATCAGAAGATAAAATTATTGAAACCTTAAAAGAAAAATGGAATCACTTAGAAAGTTGGACTTCATCTAAAGTTAAAAAACTTACTCCTTTAGTTAATGAAATTGTATCAGGTTGCTCTGTTACTGAGCCAGATATCATTATGCTTCTTTCATACATCACTCAAATAGAATATTATCTAAATCAAATAAAATATACAGTTATTCAAATGAATGAACTTGCTAAGAAAGTCCCTCTTTATAATCTTGTACATTCACTTCCGGGAATTCAAGATATATTAACATGTAAGTTCATTGCTGAACTTGGTGATATATCTAGATTTACAAATTATAAGCAAATCGTTGCTTATGCGGGTATTGATCCTATGATTAGACAATCTGGCGATAAAGATGGTCTTCATCTTAAAATGTCTAAAAAAGGTAATAAGCGTCTTAGAACTATTCTTCATTTAATGGTATCTAGTTTAATTAAAGCTAATAGAGAACCTAATGCTATTAAAACTAAATATCAAAAAAAGACGCACCAATTAAACCCTCTTAAGCCTAAAGTTGCGTCTATGGCTTGTGCTAACCAACTAGTAAGAATAATCTTCTATATGCACAAGACGAGTTCAACTTACACATACCAAAAATGTAAGTAGTCTCAAAACGGTCTATGCCGTAACTTTATTATAACACACTTTAGAATAAAAATAAAATATTTTAAATAAATATTGCGTAATAATGCCAGTTTAAGTGATTTTAGACTGACAAACCTTTTTACGCTCTTTTTTTATAATCAAGTTATAAATATTATTTTTATAAAAACTTTTTTAATATTTTACTTGATTATTTATGTTTACTTGATTATTTATGTTTATTATACCACATTTCTACATTTATTTCTACTATTTAAAAAGCCAGCTAACCAAATTATAAAGTTGGCTAACTGACTATCATACTTATTTATTATTTTCTTCTTCTTTTTTAGCTTGCTCAATTCGAGACTTTCCAACAAAATACAATGCAGTTCCAAAACCACCAAGAAATACTATTAAAAATAAAATTCCCTTCCATTCATTAATAAAATTATTATCCGCAATACTTTTAATCAGTTTATATAAAACAATAATTGAACCTACTATCCACATTATTTTTCCAGCTAAGACTTGTAACCCACCAATTGTAGGGTTCTTCTTTTTCATAGTTTCATATCTCCTTTTTTAAATATATATCATACCCTGCATTGTAATGAGAATAACTTTTCATTTCTTTATAGTTTTCTCCATATTTTTCTTTAGCATATTCATCTGCTTTTTTCCAAGCTACCTGATGAATATCATCTGGAATATGTTGTAGGAATGAATGTGCTTTATGTTCTAATCTATGAATTCTAAATTTCATAAATTCAGTAAACTCTTCTTCGTAATCTAAAACAATATGGTTTTCTTCACATTGTGGTATATAAAAATATTTCTTTTCTATTTCAAATGAGTTATTATCAAAATCAACGGGTTCATATCCTAACTCTTTTAGTGCCTCATAATAATAGTTTCTTACATCTTTAAATGCATTTCTACTATTTATTGATAATTGTTTTTGTTCTTCAGTTATTGGAAGTCCAGGTGATGTAAACCTAATAAACTTACCATCTATTTTTAGTACTCTATAAATTTCTTTATATACTTGTTCTGGATTATCTACTAAATGAATCATTGCGTTTTCTACTACAACATCAACACTTTCATCTTCTAAATTCAAATTATAAGCATTCATTTTACAAAGATGTAAGTTATCATATTTTCCTTCACTTCTTTGATATGTGAATTCTAGCATCTTTTCACTAATATCAGCACCAATTGCTATTGCACCTACTTTTGCAAATGGAATTGTAGCTGAACCTAATCCACATCCCAAATCTAGAACAATAATGTCTTTTCCATATCTTTTAACAATATCTTCTGCACTAGCTCCATATATACCATAATGATCTAGTCCCCAATATATTAGGCTTGGTGAAAAGTGAATATTGATGTCATCATAACCAATATATTTATGTCCATCATCTTTGGTATTTATATTTTCTTCTTCGCAAAAATATTTCACACCATTTTGAATAGGTATTTCATAATGACATTTTTTACATTTAAAATTTATTAATTTATTTCCACATTTAGGACATTTAAACATATTACATTTCTCCTATTATAAAATATCTTTAATTTCGGATAATGAACTCACTACAAAATTTGAATATTCTACACCTAATTTAATTGCTTGATATTTTGCTAAGCCTTGTCTTATCCATATTGTTTTCATTCCAATTTGATTTGCAGGAATAATATCATTATCTAATCTATCACCAATCATAACACACTCTTGTGGAATACAGTTTACTTTAGATATTGTTACATTAAAAATCTCTTTATCAGGTTTTGATATACCAACTTCATCTGATGCAATTATTAGTTCAAAATATTTTAAAATACCAAATTCGTCAAGTCTTTCTTTTAGTCCTTTTTTCTGATTTGCTATAACACCTAATTTATAACCTTTACTCTTTAAATATTCAAGTACAATGACTGTATCTTCATATAATATTTCATCTTCTGAATGCCAAGGTGTTTTATTTAGATTAAAAAATTTAATTGCTGCACTATTACCATCTAAACCAAGTTCAGCAAGTTCAATTCTTTTTTTATTAAATTCTTCAAATGATATATTAACATCTTTAATCATATCTAAAGCACGATGGTCATATGCTTTTTCTTCGTTTACTAAAGTTGTACCTACATCAAAAAATAACCATTTAATATTCATATAATCCCTCATAATTTATATAATAGCAAATCAGGATGGCTTATTGGTTTATACCATCCTTAAAGTCATATCTATTGCAGATTATTCACCTATAAAATAAGCTATAATCAAAACAATAGTACCAAAGACTCCTACTAGGTAAGCAATCTTTGTAGATACTTTTCCCTTACCTCAAAGTACAGGTACTCAATATCAGGCGATTGCCACTATCATAGTAAGAAGGGTAGCAATTTTTATCATGCTTTTCACCTCCTTTATTTTATTTCTGCAATAACTATGCAGATGTAAATATTATACCATAAAACCAAATTTTTATCTACTAAATAAAAAGTCAGACAGCTTATTAATATGCTGTCTGACTTTTTTACTTATCTTTTCATTTTGTTATTTATTTTTTCTATTTCTTGATTATAAAATCCAATTTGTTTACTTCTATGCATTACTTCTTTAATAGCATCCTTAATAATTTTTGCTAAAACATCATAATCCTTATCATCTGAAATACTATTATATAACTCTACTAATTTGTCTACTTTATTAATCTTTTCTTCATCTAATAACTTTTTATCATATGAAATATGTTTTCCAAGTTTATTACCTACAAACGCAGCTAATTCATACAAATTCAATGTTAACTGATTATAGTATTCTTTAGTTCCTTTTTGATATAATTGTTCAATTCTTTGTCCACTTGCATGATAAAATGATGGAAAATTATTAAGTAGTTCTAATGCAGCTTGCTCATCACCTTTTGCATATAATACTTTTGCTTTATATGTAATAGCTTCTAGTCTATAGTTTTCTACATTGCAACCTTCTAGGATTAAATCACAGACTTTAATAATTTCTTTTTCGTTTTGTAAAAGTACATTTGGATCATTATCAGCCATTCCACCTGTTGTGAAGAATAAGTAATTTACCATTATTTCATAATCATTAGGGTAGTTTAATTTGGCATTAATTGTTAATTCTTTGGCTTTATTCCAATCATTATTAACATACCAAGCATTATGAATTTCTTCTTTAACTTTTTTAATTTCTTCTTCTATAATCATATGATCATATCCCATAAGTTCATCAATCGATACACCAAAGAAATGTGATAATGGAAATAACAATGTAATGTCAGGGTATGTTTCTGCGTTTTCCCATTTGCTGACGGCAGCAGGTGTAACATTAAAGATTTCTGCTAGTCCTTCTTGAGTAATCTTTTTAGCTTTTCTTAATCTTTTGATATTTTCTGAAATTTTAATATTCATAAATACATTCCTTTCTTAAAGCAGTTTTGCTTATATTTTATTTGTAATATCGGCCTTAATTACAACATAAACTAGTTTACGATAATATTATATCATCAAAAAAATGTATTTACCACCTACTGATAGTTAACCATGCATTAACTTTAAGTTAAGTTTTTAACTAATAGTTTTTTTTACCATATGCACTTAAATATCTTTTCTTAACTTCACTAAATTCTTCTAAATCTCTAATAAAATCGAAGTATTTATTTTCAAACACGTCTGATTGTCCTTCGTAATTTTTTATTTTTGTAATTGAATACTTTACACCTTTAATCCAATAAGAATCATATTCACCATTTTCAGGACTATCTATAACGGCATGCGCATAATTTGCGGACTCATTTAACCACTTAAGAGTATTCTCTTTATCTTTTAGTTGAGCATAATATACTGCAATTTCAAAAGCAAAGTTTGAACATGGAATATTAAACCAATATAAGTTATTTCCTATAATTAATTTAATTAAATCTATATTCTTCTTAAAAATTTCAATTTTTTCTTCAATATCATCATAAAATTCAACTAATCTAAAAGAAAAGTTTTTATTAATTAAACGTAATAATAATATAACATTTTCTTGAAGTCTTCTTTTTCTATCATTACCAGATAAAACATTTGTTAATCTTAACTCTTTAGAATAATCAATTCCTGGTAAAGTATTAACTATTTCAAGTGCTTTTAATCTTCCTTCTTCACCAAGTCTTGGATATGTTTGAATTAAGTATATTGTGGCATCCTCTATAATTTCAGGATTTCTAGCTACTTCAAGAGTTTTTTCTGCATTTTCAATAATCAATTTTTTTAGTTGTTGACGATAATCAAACAATTCAGGTTTATCATAAGTCATCATCATTCTTGCCCAATAGCATTTAGTAAGTTCATTTAATAATCTTTCATCATTAGGGTATTTTTTTAGAGATTCAGTCATTAGTTGTAAACTTTCATCCAAATATCTTTGACTAATTAATTCATTATTCTTTTTTATAATCTCATCAATATTTCTTTTTCTTTCTTCTAGTTTAATACCAAGAAGTTCATCTGATGATACATTTAGGTAATTTGCGATAGAAGGAATCAAAGTAATGTCTGGATAAGAACAATTAGTTTCCCATTTGCTTACTGCTTGTGTAGTTACACCTAACGCTTCTGCAAGTTGTTCTTGAGTGATTTTTTTATTCATTCTTGCATTTTTAATAACTTTTCCAATTTCCATATTATTATTCCTTTCAAATATATTTTATAACCGGCTACACAAACATTATACCATATACAAAAACAAATTGTAAGCGACTCGTATTTGAATAAAAATCAACCATTATTTGAACAATCAACTAAACATTTTTTTATAGTTTAAGTTTTAAATAATAAACTTTGAAAAAAACAGCTATATACCATATTGCAAGAAAATTAATCTTACAGTAAGGTTATATAGCTGCTTAAATTATCATTATTTATTAATAAAATAGCTTATTTGAATATTTTCTAATTTATCATTTAAGAAATTATTAGCAATTAATTCTTCAATAATCTTGTTTCCAGCAAAGAACTGCATAAGGGTAATAACATATCCTTTTGCATATTTTTTTAAATTATTAGGTATTGATTTATCAAATACTTTAGTAAGATATTCTTTAATTTCACAAGTAGACTTTTCTAATTTAACGTATAAATCTTTATTAATGTTTTTCATTAACTCTAAAAACTCTTTATTTAAATATGCAATATTAGTTTTTAGAACACCGCTATCTTTTACTAAAATATTGTTTTTAATTAAATAAGCATATAATTCTTCATTGTTATCATCAACAATTCCATTATAAACATCAATAACTGTTTGGGCTGCTTTTTTATCCCTTAAGATAGGTTGGTTCGAACTATAACCTTTTTTCATCCATAAATCTCTAGCCCATAATGTATGGTTATTTAAATATGTCGGAGTTTGACCACAAGTACCTTTTGGAGTAGGTGCTTCTAGTCCAAATACAAGTCCTCTTGCACCACATGATAGGATTTTCGGATAATCAGAATCTTTTGTAAACATGTTTCTTCTATCCATATCTGCTACTCTATCTGCAAATATCCATTTATATTGATCCATTGTAGCATTATAATTATAAATTCCTGTATTTTTAATTTTTTCAAAATGTTCATCAAAAACTTTACTTACTTCTTTTGTATACTCATTATACATCTTCTTATATAAATCATCAACAATACTAAGTTCTTCTTCACTAATAATGTAAAAATTAGTTTGATACTTATCTTTTACTTTTTGAGTTAATACTCCTGCCTTCAATAAAATTGAAAGTTCATCTTCTATGAAACAACTGCTGCATCCAACTTGACTTGAAATTTCACTAACTGTTTTAGGTTTTGCATAGCACGCTAATGCAATTTGACAAGGTAACTTTCTTTTAAATAACTCCCAAACATTAACACTAGTAAAATCAATACCAGAATAATATATTGAAAAATCTTTAGGATTAAAACTTAATTCACCGATTTCTTTATTCATAATATAAATCTCCTTTAATTTTTTCTTACCATTAGATAGATAATATTTAACCATATCTTGGCTAATATTAAGTTTTTCGGATATATCTTTAATTTTTAATTCGTGATAATAATAAAGTACTATTATCTTACGATATAATCCTGAAAGGATACTTAGAGATTTTCTAATATCATTATGTAACACTTGCTTTTCATTATCTTCATAATAACTAATATCTGCTATTTGCATTTTACAATAATCATCATCTAGAATATGATTATTTTTTCTATTTAAATAGTTTTTATATACATTATGAGCAACACTCCAAAAATAAGCATTAATATTTTTTATTTCATCAACACGATCAAGTGCATCTAAACATTCACAGGCAGCCTTTTGTGATAAGTCCTCTGCATCTTGTACTGATGATGTTTTGCTTATATAGAATGTTAAGAATCTATTTAAATATTCATTAGCTATTAATTCTTTTAATTGTTTCTTATTTTGCATAATGATATCTCCTTTCACTTATATAGTAACAAAATTTAAAAAAAGTGAAGTGTTTTTCTAAATTATTTTATCATATTTTTAACAAAACTTCCATAAATTACTTCTACAACAAAAAAGCACCAAAGCATTATACTTTGATGCATATATTTGTTATTTATATTTTTACTCCCACATTTTCTAAAGGACATTTTGGGAAACATTTTTCTTAATACCATTAATTGACTATAAAATAATTATTTAGTGTTTCAAGATTTTCCATTCACCATTTTTATCTGAATCTTTTTCGTCAATATATCCTTGATCTTTTAACTCTCTTATTGCTCTATTAACTGTAGATTCTTTTTTACCAATAACTTGTTCTAGTTCTTTTCTTGTTATAGATGGTTTATTAATAATAGCATTTAATATTTTTTCAGCATTATCAGATAATTTTACCTTGTCATTTACCTTGCCATTTACCTTGTCATTTACCTTGTCATTTTGATAATTAGCATTATAAATAACAACACTAAAATGTGTTTCAGTAGCATAGAACTCTACATGGTTTTTATTATCACCAAAAAGTCTATTTGTTCCATTAACAATTTTATCAAAACCACTACCACGTCTATCCATAAATTTCATTCTAGCAAATATATCTGCTAAAATCGGATTTCTTCTAATTGATGGAATATTATTTTCTAGTTCTTTATTTATTAATAAACCTGATGCCATAGGACCAGGAGATGTAATAACAATTCGATTATCATAAATATCAATTGTTACTTCAGATCCAGCATTTGTATATTGTCTATGAATTATTGCGTTAACTATTGCTTCTCTTATAGCAATCTCATCATATTCAGGCATTTCCATTCGACCACTTGCTTCTTTTTTCCACTTCTTCTTGGTATTCTTTTTCACAAAGTTAAGTGCTGAATCAAGAAGTTTTACAAGCCCACCTGAATACTCATCATCATCTGAAGCTTCTTCCAAAGAGGTTTTATTTAAACCATTCCATCTTGTACAAAATATTCTATTGTGTCTATATATATTTTGATCTGCAAGTAATACACCAGCATTTGTTAAATATCCATCAGTGTTCATAAGTGAAAATGAAATATAGTCAGATTCAATTAATTTAGCAAGTGTCTTTTCTAAATATGTTGCTTCAAAAAAAAGTAAACGAATAATTACTTTTTAAATAGTTTGTAACAATTGAATCAAATGTTTTATTTTGTCCTTTTAAAATTAGTTCTTCTAATATATATCTTGGCGATTTAATACTCTGATTACCACTTCTTATATAGACTTCTTTAATACCATCTGATGAATAATAATAAGGTGTTCGTGGCCCTGGTTCAATCTTTAAAGTTATGTACACATATTCATTTCCCTTTGCTCTTTCTTTATGTGGCTCAATAATATAAATTGGAACTGGATCTATTTTTGAATTTATTAGTTCTGATATTTTATCACACACTAATTGTGGGTTATTTATATTTATAAGCTGTTTATTATTATCAATTCCAAAAAACAATGTACCACCAATGCCATTTGCAAAAGCAGAAACAGTTTTTAACCAACTTTTTGGTTTTTTAATTTCTAATTGTTCTTTAAAATCATAATCTGAACATTCCGCAATAAGCTTATTAAAATTCATCTATATTACCTCAATAATCAAATAAGCCATAATCGCATATTAAATAGTCATACGTTTCATTTTCAACAACTATAAATCCTTGATAAGAATGTTGTAATAAACCAACTTCCGATACAATATACTGATTATCAATAATTTTACCAGCGTCTTCTTTTTTATAAACTCTTGGTTTTTTAGTAATGATATTAATCATTTCATTTAGACTAATAACATTATTGTATTCATCCACAATTATGTATTCATCATTTTTTAAAATATCATGCCAATCCTTAAATGAATTAATGTTATGATTCGGATAAATATGTAAACAAAATTTCCATCCACTACTACTTTTTCCAATATTAATTCTTATAGATGATAATAAATCATACTCACCAATATTAAACAAATTGTTGTTATTTCTAGTTTTAAAATAATTTCTTATGATTTCATAATCAGATTTCAAATATAAATAATAACTAGTACCCATATTATTCCTCCTTTAAAAAAGTATTTTCAACTTCTTGCCATTCAATATATTTTAGATACTCATTATAATCTTGTGGATGGTATGGCAAATGCATAAAATCACATATATCTATATCAAATAATGACTGACAATATCTAGGAAATATTTTATAAGGTACAATACCAACTATTCCATTTCCAATTAATCTATCTCTTATGACTTCTGCATCAAATAAAAATAAAGGAATATTATTTTTAATTAATTCTATATAAAATTTAATCGTTTCATTAGAAATCCATAAATATTTTCCAGATAAAACTAAATAATATCCTTTTTCATCTTTTACTACCCATAAATCTATTCTAGATGTTGTTGATCCTCCTCTTATCTGGAATGCATGATCATTGGCAATCTTCACCCATTCTTCAAAAGCTTCATAACTATTTAAATCTATATCTTTTAATCCACAATCTCTTCCATCTGCATATTTATAAAATAAATCCTTTGATGAAAATTCATTGTTACACTCTAAGTTTATCGATTTATAACACAATTCACATATATCGTAATAATCTTGTGCATTCATTTTATCCAATCTATATATACAATTAAATTTTTGTTCAAGTTTCTCATGATATTTTTCAAAATTAGATTTATATTCCGAAGCTTCATTTTTTACTATATTTGTATATTCTATTTGATTGCTTATTTTTTCTATGAATAAATTAATATCATCTTGTGATAAAAATTTAAAATATTCTTTTTTCCAACCATCATTAAGCTTAAATAAATCATCTAATTTAATTGTTCCTGTTTTTTGTCTGTATGATATTTCACTACATAATTTTTGGTAATAAGTATTATTTTTTATTAAACCTATACTATCTTGTATCTTTTTATATAAGTCTTCTAAAAAATCACTTATATCAAACTCAAATCCTTTTCTTCTATCTATTGGGTCAACACTTATTATTAAATCATTATTAAAAATAATAGTTTTATATTGTTCATATCGATATAGTTCAACCTTAATCCAATCATATTCCATATAATATTCATTCATAAAATAATCATACTCATCTTGATACTCTTTTTTAGATTTTAGTTTAAGTTTATAAAATTTTTTATACGACTTAAAATCACATCTTTTATATTTCACATAAATTATTTTCTTTTCATCTCGTCCAACTTCTTTTATGCATTCCATTGCCTCATAAATTTTATCAATTAATTCATATGATTTTGGAGTATAATTGTTAATGTCCCTACCTATATATAATCCTAAATCTTCTATCATTGGTAAATAATATTTCATTTTTTTCCTCCTTTTATGTAATATTTACATACTATATTATATCAGTATTTTATACATTTGTAAAGAGATATGTTTATTTTGCATAAATTAAAATTATGTGGTATAATTATAATGTAAAGGAGCTATAATTATGACTTTTGGAGAAACTTTAAAAAGATTAAGACAAAGAAAAAATATCTCACAAGATGAGCTTGCAAAAGAATTAAATGTAAAGCAATACGTAATATCTAGTTGGGAAATAGGTAGATCTGAACCTAATATTGAACAAATAAAATTTTTATCAACTTATTTTAATATTCCAACTGATTATTTATTAGGAAAAGATATTATTATTGTAAATGATGATAAAGAATTTCAAATAGTAATAAATCATTTTAAACAAGATGTTCAAGATGATGCTATATGTGAAGTAATTAAAATATTAGAAAAATTAAATGAAAAAGATAAAGCAAAAATTATTAAAATTATTAAAAATACAATTGAATTATTAAAATAAAAACACCAATAATCATTAAAGATTATTGGTGTTTTTTATTTCAAATTCCTTTAAGAAACCTTTAATCGTTTCTTTTTTATTTATTTTCTTTACAATATTTAAAGTATTAGCACTTATTTCTAAATTAGATAATACAACAGCAGTATCATCAGCTAAATACCCTTCTTTTCTTAATTCTTTTACAATCTTAATCATTTTATCAACAAAATAATCAGATTCGTTTATCAAATCATCTATATTACATCCATTGTTAAATAATAAATCCTCTAACACTTGTGGATGTTTTATATCATCAAATATTTTTTCTTCATTTGCATCATAAAAAGCAATATTCCATTTTTCTTCAACATCTTCTTTTTTAATAGTATATTGTATTTCTAAATTTGAACTTTCACAATTAATCCATATTACAGATTTATCTATGTCTTTCCACTTATCTAATATTTTAATCAAATTCTCTTTTATAATCTTAAATATTGGTACTTTCTTAGGTAATAGTACATTAACCTTTTTACCATCTACTATTTTAAATCTTATTGGATAAAATGCTTTAACAGTTAAATTATCACTTAGAAAATACAAAATATTATCAATGATTTTCATATTTAAGATTTCAGTATTTTTTCTAAATCCATAGTCGATTAAATATTGAGATGGATTATGATGTGTTTTTAAAGTAATATATGTTATATCATCTTCATACTTAAATAAATGTTCATTATATTCTGAATTTTCACTTGTATTATATTTATGATAAATCCCAATTTGAATATGTCTACAAATTCTATCATTTTCATCATAATAAGATTTGGATAATGTATAAATCCCATTATCCACTTCATAATTAATAAATTCTAAATAGTTATCTACATAAAAATAAAAATTAATATAACGTAATTTTTTAGATGAGTATTTTTCAGACATTAATATACGATCATTTTCATCAAAATAATATTTATAATCATATCCCTTATCAATTTTTTTAATTTCTTTACCGATTGTTGCATTACCACACATCATTTCATCAACGTACGACGGTTCATATAAACCTGCAGTAAATCCTAATCCTTTACTGTATTTATTATTAGTGTTCGTTTTAGATATTTCATAATAATAATTCATAAAATCAAAATCTTTGTATTTTTCATATACATCATACAATTCTTGTTTTATTTTTTCCATTTATACTCACCTACTATTTACTCTATAACTAAGAATTTATTTATTCAATAAATAATCAACTAAATTAATTTTATGATTATATTTAATTGACGCTTTTTTGTCTTTTTCAATAATGAAATCATTTAAATTAATATTATTTAAAGCAGCAATCGCAAAAACATAATGAATTACATCTACTAATTCGTTCCCTAATTGTTCTATTAAATCTTCATTGTCTTTTGCTTTTCTTCCATCTCTTTTATTTAGAACTTCAGCAACTTCACCAATTTCTTCTATTAATTTCATAAATAAACTTGAATCTATTCCATGATTTTTATATGTCTCATATAAATATTCTTCATAATCTTTTATAGTAACTTTCATCAATATTCCTCCATTATATCTACCTGATTTTACTTTTTATCCTATAGCATTAGTTAACTCAATCCATTTTTTTGGTGAAATTGTAAAAGCATTTTGTCCAGGTTTACTTTTAACCCCCTCGAAATCGGTAGGTTTAAAATTTTCATTATTAATTAATTCCCACAATTTTAAAAACTCAATTGTGTCGGCTCTTCTAATCCAACTAGCAATAACCATATCAGTATCCCCATCATTTTTTATTTTTGCAATATCAGTTAAACTAATATAATCGTCATCATTAATTTGAGTTATTGTAATTTCTTTATCTTTAACAATTATTTTGCTCATAATTTATACCTCCTAACACCTACGATATCTATCTGTTTATATAGTGAGAGGACTATAAGTCTCTTCTAAATTAGAATTTCTTTAATATATCATGATGTCCAATATCAACTAAAATAACTAGTTCTTCATTTTCAAAATACCATATTATTCTAATGTCCATATTAATGCTACTTTCATAAAGATCTTTCTGACCTTTAATCTTTTTTGTTCTTAATGATGGATGTAATACATTCTCTACAAACAATCTCATTTTATTTTGAAATTGAATTTGCTCATTATTTGTTAGATTATTAAAAGCTTTTTTAAATCTTTCAGTGTAAGATAATTTATACATAACTTACTCCTTATTATCATTTTTTAAACTTTTTAATAAATCATCAACATTATCAAATGAATTATATTCGAATTTAGGATCCTCTCTTAAAACTTGAATTTCTTCGGCTAACTTTAAAATATATTCTTTTGGGTATACTGCTACAGGTTCTAATCTAATGCACCCATTTTCAATTGATATTTCTAATTTATCTCCTTCTTGTAAATTTAATTGTTTAACTATTTCTTTAGGTAGTGTTATTTGTGATTTTTTTCTAAGTTCTATAATCATAATTTCCTCCTTGTCACAATTTCCTACTTTCCTACTAATAGTATAACATAATGAAATCAAGTTATCAACTATTTTAAAAAAATAATTCAAATAACATGAACTGACAAAATTCCCTAATTGCAAAATCTAAACATTTCTCTGTAAAATAAAAAAATTGCTCCAAATATGGAACAAAATCTTATAAATTAGGGATTATACCTATATATTTGAACTATAAGTATTATGACTTATAGACAAACAAACTTGTTTGTTTTTCTAATGTGTGTGGTGGACGAAATGTTGCATATTAAGGTTTTAGAGAACAAAATGTTTCACAATGCATCTTTTTGTTCATAACTATAATTTTATTAATAATCTATAAGTCTATTATGTCTATGAACACAAAAAAAGAACTAGCATAATCTGTCTGTACTAGTTCCTATAATTTTTTATGATATTTAATTTAAAACAAATCAAACTATTGCTTAGAAATAGTAATAATCTCTTTCCAACTATATATTCATTTTTAGAATCAGTATTTAAATTCATATTGCTATGTATTTTTGTATTACTAATACTAAATTCTTTCTTAAATATCATATATCTCATTATTCTATTATCATGTGCACATACATTACGATACATATTTATGTTGGACAAAAAAGAAATCAATTCAGTTTTGTTAATAGAGTAATAATTAGCAATATCAAAAGCTAATGAATCTTCTAAACATGAATAAAAAGTTCTCACTGTCCCAAAATCAAAAAAACTTGTTGCGGCCCAGACAGGAATTTCTCTTCCTAATGAAATAAAGTGTGAGTAAATTCCACTATTAGATTCTTTTTCAATTTTATCCATTATTCTAGCTAAAAGTTTAATCGTATTATTCTTTTGTTGATGAGTTTTGAAAGTATAACTACTTGAATTTAAATATGCATATTCTCCATATTTCTTGGCAAATTCATATGCTATTTTTGTCTTTAAACTATTTTCAATTAATAATGTATAATCCAAAATTAAATTTCTAAGTTTTCTATCAAATTCATATAATGCAAAAATTTCTTCAAAAGTTGTTCAAGTTTTATAAACTTCTGTGGATTGTGATTTATCAAGAAATGGTTCTTTAAATCCATTTATTACATTATAATAATTATGGTCTATCAATAAATTTCTTGTTTTACTGTTGTTATCTATTTTTAATCCCCTAGATTGAAGGATAGTTATTTGTTTATTAATATCTGAAAACATACTCAACTCTCCTAAATAAAAAGAGTTGGCTCCGATGAAGTCCAAAGACCAACACCCACCGGTACACCAACCCAATGATCAATACAATTATACAGTATTTATCGCGGAAAGTCAAGACATATAATCTTTTCTCTTCAATTTATTATATGCAAAATAATTATATTTATACATTTATTTTAATCTATCAGTAATTGTTTCATAATAATAACCATATGTTTTTCCATTAATATCTCTTGTTTCATTTGAAGGTCTATCTTTATCAAATCTTCTTTCTAACAATGTTTCAAATTCTTCATTTAAATAGCATTCAATATAAATATCATCATTTACAAAATATGTTATTTGAATTGTTTTATATTCTTTATCGCCATATTTTAATAAATAACTTTTAGGGTATTCAAAATATGTTCTTGTTTCTCCACCCCAATTTTTAATAAATTCTTCATCTTTGAATGTTTGAATCTTTTTCATTCCATCTACAAGATCAATTTTAGCCAGAAACTGCATTACATCATCTTCGTGTCTTGCAACAAGAGAATAACATTTATCTTTAATCATATCCTTATTATACTGTTCAACTAAAACTTCATATCCCTTCTTATCGTGAATAATTATTTCATTAAGAACAGTAAGATGATATGAATAATCTTTAATTCCATCATCATATAACCCGAAACATATTTCATTACCTATTTCAAGTTTTATAAACCAATCCAAAAGGCTTACTACACTTATTGAATCATGTTCAGATAAATATTCAAGTGAGTATTTTTTCATCTTTTTTGGCAATGTATCAATAGTAGGACCTGACACTAGTTCATCAATCGATACATCTAATGCTTTAGAAAGTTTTTTTAACATTACTACATTAGGAGTTGCAATATCTGCTTCCCAAGTATAAATTGTTTGTCTAGAAACACCTACTATAAATGCAAGCTCTTCTTGACTAATATTTTTTTGTTTTCTAATCATTGTCAAATTTTTTCCAAAATTCATTTTAGTTCCTCCTTTAGTTTACTTGTAATGGCCAATTACAATGAACACCTGTGTTCATTAATATTATACTAAAGTTATTTTATAAACTCCACCAAGCAAACAACACATTTTTTGTAAGGTTTTCTTTACATTGTTATTTTAACATAAATTCGTTTTTATTTCCACAATTATCTCTTATAGGTTCGAGTACGATGTAAGTAGCATAGTCTTGCTTTTACAAAATGTTTCGCAATATAACTTTTAGTACTAATATAAATTTATTTACACTACTAAATGTTTCATATTCTATAAATGCAAAATGGAACCAACAAGAATAGCATTGGTTCCATTAGTTTTTCTATAATATTTATTTAATCCTATAATAGCAAATATTTTTTCCATTACCTACTCTATTGATTTCACCTAAATTAACAAGTTTTCTTAAAGCTCCCTCAATTGAGCTTATGCTTAAAGATGGGCAAAGTTCCTTAATATCTTGTTTTGTAAATTTTCCAATTTTGATATAAATAGCTTCTCTTACTATTTCTAAAGCAGATTTTTTGGTTTCAATCAAATTAAATCTTTCTTCAAAATCTTTATATGCAGAAAGAATAGTTCCTAAGATATACTTAATAAAAGGAACTTTATTATCATTACCATCATGCCAATTATGTTGTGAATCATTTAATGAATCATAGTATAGATCTTTATTTTTTGCAATCTTTGCTTCAAGTGAAATATACTTACCAACATAAAAACCACATCTATATAATAATAATGTTGTAAGTAATCTACTCATTCTACCATTACCATCATTAAATGGGTGAATACATAAAAAATCATGAATAAATGTTGGAATTGCAATTAATGGTTCTACTTCCATATTACCAATTACTCTATTAAATTCATTACAAATATTTTCTAGTGCAATAGGTGTATCAGTAGGACTTAGTGGAGTGAACAAAGTTTCAACATGGCCATCTGGATATGTTGCACTAATATAGTTTTGCACAGTTTTAGTTTTCCCTGCAATTGGGTTATTCATATGACTATATAATATTTTATGTAACTGTAAAATATAATTCTTTGTAATTGAAATCGCATCAAAACTTTCATGAATAATATTTAATACATCTCTATAACCCGCTATTTCTTGTTCATTTCTGTTTTTTGGAGTTGTCTTTTCAGTTACTAGTTGTTTAATTCTCGTATTAGTAGTAACAATACCTTCAATAGCATTTGATGCTTCGGTACTTTGAATTTTCGCAATTTCAACAAGCTTTTCTAACTCTTGTGGACGTTGTTTTAAATACATTTCTTGTTTTCCAGCTTCTTTATATATAGCAGCAATTAAAGAAAGTATTTCAGAATCCCATTTTTCTTCTTTTATTTTAGAATAATTAAAAGTTCTCATAATCTTATCCTCCAAACTATTCCCTTAAATTATACCATAAAATAAGGGAATATTCAATTAATTAAGGTTATTTTTTATATTATTATAGATCATTTTTCAAGACAATATACAAATATAAAGAAAAGACTAGATTATAATCTGCCATCTTACTGCGCTAATAAATCCAAATGATGCTTTATATTACTCTATAAATAAGAATTTATCTTGTGTACTTTATAGTTTTTTCTTAAAACAGATTATACGATTTGTTTCATCAAAACCCATTTTTATATGGAATATTAAACTCGTCATATTATCTAATTCGCAGTCACTTGCAAATTCTATGCAGCCCATATCTTTTGCCCACATTTCACAAGCACAAAGAAGTTCTTTAGCAAATCCGTTCTTTCGATATTCTTCAATCACAAAAATTCCTTCCAAATATCCTACTGGAGAGCTTTCTGTACCTTCAACATAATCGTTCCTCAAACTACATTGAGCAAAACCTACTGGTAAACTATTTACAAATTTAATAAAAAATACAGTTGTTTCACTATTAAGTTCTTCAATAAACTCTCTTTCTAATTCATCAACAGTATGACTATTCCACATTTGAACAGCCAATCTTGCTAAAACATTACTGTCCTCATTCTTTGCTATTCTGGCCATTAGACACCTCATCAAATTCAATTTATTTTACAACTATTATACCACAATAACAAATACATTTCCACCATTATCTCTTATAGGTTCGAGTCCCGTATGAACTTATGGTTCGAATCTGGCTGAACAATGGTTCGAGTCCGTGGCTAGTCTCACCTAGTATTTAAATCTAAATATTTCATAAATACACAAAAAAATAGGATATTCTAACCAAAAATGGCTAAAATACCCTGTAAAATCAAAAAAAATTAGCCTTCTACAGAAGACTAATCGATTTCAAAAAATGGTGCGGTGAATCGGATTCGAACCGACATGCCTTTACAGGCACTACCCCCTCAAAGTAGCGCGTCTACCAGTTTCGCCATCACCGCTTATAGGTTAAAACCTATAATATTATAATATAAATATACTTTTTTTGTTGATGATTAATTAAAAAAGTTTAGATCATCAATATCAATTTCTGTTACATCGTCTTCTACTAAAATATTAATATCACTTTCTTCATGTGAGTGATTATCAATATCATTTAGTGATAATTTAATATATCTTGCTGTTCCCTCAGCTAGTACTTTATGATCTTTATCTAGTAAATATCCTGTTCCTTCAAAACCACGTCTTGTGTTTTTAGTAATCTTAGTTATTACTAATAAATCTTCATCAAGAGGTACTTGTTTACGATATTTCATTTGTAAATCCATAGTTACTCCCCAAGTATCTGGTTCATCAATCCAAATAGCACGACCTATTGACTCATCAATAATAGCTGAAATAATTCCACCATGCATTCTATTTGGGTAACTCTGATGAATTTGTTGACCATTCATTAAACCAACTAAAGTGTGATTTTCCATTTCATAAAATCTTGTTTTTAATCCGGAATCATTATGAATTCCACAAATAAAACACATAAAACTATTTGTTTGTTTCTTTAAAACTTTCATTTTTTTACCTCTTTTTATGTATAATTAATAAAGGGGGGATTTTTATCAACAATGAGTATAATTATAATCCTCATAGTGAAGTTGGCGAATCCCCTTTTAAAGATTTTGCTAGATGGTTAACATCTCTTGATCCTTATGAATATTCTGCTTTATCTGCTGTTATCGGTTTAATTATCGCTAAAGGATTAACTGTTCCTGAACAAAATTCCATTGGAAACTGGCTAGAATCAGTTGGTCAAATTATTTTAACCGTTAACGCTCAAGCAAGTATTAATACTCCCAGTGGTATTGATAATCCCAATAATTAGTAATTATTTAAGAATGGATAATAAACCTCGTCATCTTTATGTTTTTTATAATGATTAACTGCCATTATCGCATCATATTTCAAACTAATATTTAACATATTTTGCCATTTCTTTTGATTATCTTTATCCAACATCATTAATAATTTATAACGACTAACATCATATAAAGCGAATGATGAGTCTTTTGATAAATATTCTATGGCTTTTTCTTTTGAAAAGCCTTTTTCTTCTTTTAAAGCAAAATAGGCATATATTGCCAGAACACTACCATCTGTTTTTTCTTGATATTGAGATATTCCCTCTAAAATTAGTTCTTTTGCTTGTTCAATATCAATTTCAGTTCCAATTCCTTTTATATAAGCATGAGCTAAATAACCATATGAACATTGACAAAGTGGTCTAAACGCTTGTTTTGTTTGTTCATTGGCTTTTTTATATACTTCAAATGCTTCTTTATATCTTCTTGCGATTTCTAAACATCTTCCATAAAGAATAGCCATACAACAATCATTACTTAATAATTCATAGCACCCTTTCGCATATTTAATGGCTTTGTCTAAATTTGGTTTTGCTCCATACATACCATATAAATATCTACTTGCTAGTTTGTGACAAGTACCAATTGAATGGAATGGCACTCCCATTTTAAAATACATTTGATCAAATTTTTCGCTGTATTTTTTAATCTTTTTAAAATATTTTTTAGGTTCCTTGGTAAATGACATTACCATATCAATATATTCTGTTTCAGTAAAATATTTTAAATCATATGCTAGTTTTAAATATTTTTCGGTTTCTTCATATGAGGCTTTATATCTAAATGCTTCTATAGCAAGATAATAAGCAAATCTTCCATCAGTTGATGATGAAACTAGGGTTTTTAAAAAACGATAATTATCTTCATCTAAACCTAATCGGCGATATACTTGAATGAGCGATTCTGCGATAATTTCATTTTTAGTTTGTAAATAGCTATCTTCTAAAAGCATTTTCGCTGTATTTAAATCATTTAACGTTGTTGCACGTTTAACAAATACCATCGCAAGTGAATATTTTACTTGCCATGAAGAATGTTCTTTTAAATACTCTTCCGCATATCTAATTGCTTCTTCAACACTACCATTTTGTTCATAGGTCTTAATTATTTCAGAAACAACATCTTCTTCGTTATTATCATTTTTTAAATTTTCATATACTTTAATTGCTTCATCAATAAGATTAAGCGATTTTAAGCAATTAGCTTTATAAATTAGTGAATAATAATCATTTGGTTCATATTCTAAATAATAATTAAAATTATCTAGGGCTTTTTCAAAATCTTGTTTTTCATTTGCTAAACCATATAAGGCTCTTGCTTTAAAATAATAGTAAACTGGTATAATAGTTGTAGTAAAGAATAAATGATTTACTATTTCTAATACTTCATCGAATCTTTCTAATACTAATAAAATATCACATTTACAAAGTAATAATTCATCATTTAATTCATCACTTATTTTCGTACATTCATCAATTTCATTTAACGCACTAGTATAGTCTTCTATTGAAGATCCTCTTAAATAATAACTTCTTGATAACGCGAAATGAACTTCAAGTAAGTTTTCTTCAGGAGTAATATAGTTATCTTGTAACGCTAATTCACCAAAATATATGGCGTTATCAAAATCTTTTAAGCTATCACAAATAATCGTTAAAAACATTGGGATACGTTTAGCTAAACGTTTGTTGTTTTTAAAAACTAATAATAAATCTTCTCTAGATACTTCATAATATGCTCGTAAAAAATAACAATCGATTAGAGCACGTTCAAAATAGGCATCATAAGCTTTAAGATTTTGTTCAATTATTTTAGAATATTCATCATACGCATCTTGATATTCTCCATTTTCAACTAATTCTTTAATCCATAGATATTTAGTCATACGTGCTCCTTTCTACTATTAATAGTAATTTTTATCAATGTTTCGTTTAATATCTCGTTCTTTTATACTTTCTCGTTTATCGTATAATTTTTTACCCTTGGCAATTCCAATGTTTACTTTCGCAAATCCATTTGAAAAGTGAACATCAAGAGGAATTAAAGTGTATCCATCTTTAGTAATATTAGATGAAATTTTTAAAATTTCTCGTTTATTTAATAAAAGTTTACGTTTACGAACCGGATCGTGATTAAAAATATTACCTTGTTCATATTTAGAAATATGCATATTGTCAATATAAACTTCACCTTGTTTTATATAACAAAAACTTTCATCAATACTTACCTTTCCTAGTCTAATTGATTTTATTTCCGTACCAGTAAGAACAATTCCACATTCATAAGTATCTTCAATAAAATAATCAAAATGTGCTCGTTTGTTATGACACACAATTCTATTTTTTGTACCCATACGAATTCTCCTTAATAATAAAATCAATTTCTCTTCTTTCTTTTGATGAAGAAATGGCTATTACTTCGACAATATCACCAATTTGATACACTTTATTGTATTTTTTATCATGCCAACAAAGTAAATCTTCATCAAAGAAATATTTGTTAATTCCCATATTTTCTTTAGATACAAGTCCTTCAACCGTATTTTCTAGTTCAACATAGAAACCCCATTTGGTTACACTCGATATTATTCCTTTAAAGGGAATATCTAAGTAGTGTTTCATATATTCGCACTTCTTCATATCAACTGTATCACGTTCTAATCGTTCAATTTGACGTTCTTTATCACTAGAAGCTTTAGAAACATCACTAATTATTTTAGCATAATCACTTAAAATTTGGGGATTATTTAATCCTTTTTGTTTTAAATATAAGTCTTTAATCAAACGATGAACAAGTAAATCAGGATAACGTCTAATAGGTGAAGTAAAATGCGTATAGTGTTTACTTGCCAAACCATAGTGTCCAAGGTTAGTATCATGATATTTAGCTTTAGCCATACTTCTAAGTAATAAATTATTAATAATGGTACCTTGTAATTCATCTTTAGCATCTTCTAATATTTGTTGTAGAGCTCGTGGATGAACTTCTCCTTTTTTAAGATTTAATTTATATCCTAATCTTCTCGCAATATTATTAAATACTTCTAGTTTTTCCATAACTGGTTCTTCATGAACCCGATAAATAAATGGTAATAATTGATATTCCATTGCTTCAGTTACTGCTTCATTAGCTTTAATCATAAACTCTTCAATAATATTTTCACTAATACCTCTTTCAATAACTTTAACATCTTTGGTATTACCTTGTTCATCTAAAATAATTTTTGCTTCTCTTGTTTCAAAATCTAAACTACCACGCTCGTATCGATTTTTAGCCAAAATTTGAGCCAATTTTCGCATTTTTTCTAAACTTTCGACTAACTTATAATCAGTCTTTTCTAAAGCTGATTTTTCACCATCTAAAATTTTATTAACAAAACTGTATGTAAAACGCATTTTTGATTTAATAATTGCTTCAAATATATCACATGAAACTAAATCACCTTTACCATCTATTTCCATTACACATGCAAGAGTTAATCTAGCCTCATTTGGGTTTAAAGAACATATTCCATTTGATAACGCAAAAGGTAACATTGGAATAACTCTATCGGGTAAATAAATACTAAATAAACGTTCTTGAGCCTCTAAATCAAGTAAATCGTTTGGTTTTACATAACTTGTTACATCAGCAATATAAACACCTAATTCATAATTACCATTATCTAGAACTTTTATTCCCACCGCATCATCAAAGTCTCTCGCATCATCCCCATCAATTGTAAAAATTAATTCATCTTCTAGATTTCTATAATGTGGATAATCTTTAAAATTAATAGTTTGTGGCACTTTATTTGCGTAATCTAACACTTCTTGAGGAAAAACATTTCTAAGAGCACTTTCTTCAACAAGCATTGTGATATCAATTCCTGGATCAGTTTTTTTACCAATAACTGAAACAATTTCACCACTACATTTACCATCACTTTGATATCTCGTTAAATAAACTTTAACTTTATCGTTAACTTTAGCACCATTTAGGTCTTCTTTTTTTACTTTCGCAATAATCCCTAATTTAAAATTTTCAGGATAAACAATATACTCTTTACCTTTTTGTTTAAGAGTACCTACCATATATTCAGTATTTCGTTTAATTACCTCAATTACGCGTCCTTCAGCCTCATCAAGTGATGAGGTTAATTCAACTAAAACCAAATCACGATTTAACGCATCTAAAGACATTTTTTTAGGAATAAAAATATCTTTATCTAATTCTTCAGTTATAACAAAACCAAAACCAGCTTCTTTTAAATCAATTTTACCAACAAAACGTCTAAGTCTTTTTAATAAATCATATTTACCTTTACTTGTATGACCAATCAAATATTCATCTTCTAACTCATTCAATGCTTTCATAACTAACGTAAAATCTTTGGCTTCTGTTAAACCTAATTGTTCTTGAATACAAGATGCCCCAAGTGGTAAATATTCATCGCGAGATATTAATTCATAAATTTGCATCTTTAAATTCATAACCTCACCTCCTTATTATTTTAATAATATTTTATTTAAATATACAAGTTAAAAAAAAGGCATAATTGGTATGCCTTTTTCTTCTTTAATTCTATTAAATGATAAAATCCATGCGGTCTAAGATTGCGATTAAGAATGCAACTACGAAGAATGCAATTGATAATACTGCAGTAGTAATATTAATTACTCTTTCCATACCACGTTGTTTTTGATTAGCGAAAAGTTCAGATTTTTCTCCTGAAAATGCTTTATTAACATCGTCTTTAGGACTTTGAATAACGATAATAATTACTAAAAATACAGATATTGCTAATAGAATGTAATCTAGGAAATACATACTTTACCTCCAAATAAATTTGATACTTTTTATAACATTGGTATTATAACATATTTTTTACTTTATAGCAAATATTATGCTAATTTTTATTCAAGTTCTAACTTACGCTTAATAATAAATCTAGCAAATAAATATAATCCTACAATCGCTATAACAGAAACAATAAATGAATTAAAATTAAAAACTTGACTAACGTAATAATCCCCGCCATCAAAAATATCAAATAACGAAATAAATTTTACTTTTAATCCACTTCCTGTTTCTACTACCGCAAATGAAAAATATGAAGCAATCGTAGATACAAAATTAATAACATTATTTAAAGCACTATAAATTAATAATCCTAAAATAAACTTCGCTTTTTTAATTTTTCCACAATTTAAGATTGCTAGGGTTAAAAATAAACTTGAAAAACATAATAACACTACAGCTAAAGCTTGAAGAATATACAATGAAATATGAATTGGACTATTTAAAATTGCTTCACCAATTCCTTTAAAAATTTCAAAAGTATATGCATCTTCAGTACCAATAACCATTAGAGTAATAATCAAAATACCTATTATATATGATAATGAAACAATTACTACCCACAATAAATTTACTAAATATTTAACAATTAGCATTTTATCAATTGATACTGGTAAAACAAAAGTCAAATATCCTTCATTAGTAAATAGTTTAGTATTAAATGATTTAACTACCGAAACAACTAAAACTACTGCTAGAGCTATCATAACCCCCACAAAAGCGATCATTAAAGTACTAACAATGATGTTTGAAACCCATGATGAATCATCTAAGAATAGAGAGCATAAACCAATTAAAGTACATAAAATAATATTTGCTGCACTAAGAATACCAATTTCGATATAATGATTTTTAAGTTCGTGTTTAAATAATACCTTCATATCGATAAACCTCCCTAAAAATATCATTAACTGATTTACCTTCATATTTATCCATTAAATCAGTTTTCGTTCCATTGTAGATTACTTCTCCATTTTTCAAGAAAATAACATCATCAAGAATTTCTTCTACTTCTGATACAAGATGAGTAGAAATAATAATTGTCGATTCAGGTGAACAATGATTTAAAATTAATTTAAAAATTACATCTCTTGCTGCTGGATCCACTCCCGCAATAGGTTCATCAAAAATATATAGTTTAGCTTTTCTAGAAAGAACTAATGAAAGTTGAACTTTTTCTTTCATTCCTTTTGATAAACTTTTAAAAGTCTTATTTAAATTAATACCAAAATTTGAAATTAATCTTTGAGCTTTTTCTTTATCGAAATCAGAAAAGAAATCGCCAAAATATTCAATTGCGTAATTAATAGTCCATTTATCAGCTAAAAAGTTACGATCTGGTAAATAAGAAATAATGCCTTTTGTATAAATCCCTGGTTTATTTCCATCAATTAATACTTCACCACTATAATTCATTAATAAATTAGTTAAAATTTTAATAGTTGTTGTTTTACCACTTCCATTTGGGCCTAATAAACCGATAACTTTTCCTTTAGGCAAACTCATAGACACATCTTTTAGAGCGACAAATGGTCCGTATGATTTAGTTAAATTTTTAATTTCGACTAAATTTTCCATAATACCTCCTGGTATATTATAATTGACTCATCTAATAGTCATTTAAATATACCTTTTTCCTTTCTTTCAACTTCTGTTGAATATTTTTTAAAAAATTGTTATATTAAAAATGTGAATGTGGATTTGTATGCCTCCTTGTGGCTTT
>JAFTPH010000025.1 GCA_017463365.1 Bacilli bacterium | reverse complement strand
ATTTTTTATCAGGCAATAACATTATAACACGAAGGACTTTTTTATGTAATTCTATAAAAAATAGGGCTGTCAAAAATTCTAGTCATAAATCCCCAGAATATTTGACAGCTTACATTTTCCCCAGAATTCTTTACATTACTAAAATTAACAATCATTGATTGTTAATTTTTTTTATTTATTCTTAAAAATTGACTAAATTAGATAAAACATCAATGATAAAATATAAGAAAGAGAGAGGAAGTGATTAAATGCAAGACTAATTGAATTAGTAATAGAGTTTCAAAAGGAAAAAAATGAAAGTTTTTTAAAAATTATTAAAAACTTTCAAAAACTTATTGATAAATATCTAAGAAAAATACCACGAGAAGATAGAGAAGATATGCAACAAGAAATATTAATGAAAATACATAGAATATGTTTATCATTTAAAATAATCAAAGAAGTTGGATTAGATGATAATGAAAATCAATTTATTAAATATATAGAAGTTACAATAAAAAACATATACTATGATTATTTAAGAAAAGATCGAGATATTTTAATAGAAAATCTAGATTTAATTAAGGAAGAAAAGAATGTATCAAATTTTGAAAAATTACTGTTTAATGAGTTAACTGAAAAAGAAATAGATTTTTTGAGTTTGTTTATTGAAAATGGAAAACTATTAACTGATCAAGAAGTTGCAAATAAATTAGGTATAAGTCAACAAGCGGTCAATAAAAAGAGATTAAAAATTTATCGAAAGGTTAAGAAGTAGGAAGAAATCTTCCTACTTTTATCATTTATAAGAGTAATATGTCGAACGATTTATTAATTATTTTTTTATTATGGTTGTAAAAAATAACATTTTCCCGTGTTTAGTAAGTGAAGGGAGGTGTAGTTATGAACGAATTAAATTTAATAACATCTGTATGTAGTTTAATAGGTACGATTTCTACGATCTTTTTTGCTTATCTTGCTTTTAGACGAAGTGAAAAAGATGAAGAAACTAAAGAAGTACAGATGGAAACAAACGTTCAAAATGATATAGGTTATATCAAAGAATCTATTAAAAGAGTAGAGAAAAAAATGATTAAATTAGAAGATGATATAAGTTGTATGCGAGAACGTCTTGTAAAAGTAGAAGTAAAATTAAAAAGTCAAATTGATGGAATTAAAGAAAGGGGGGGATAAAAATGAATTCATCAATTGATGCATCAATTGGACAACCAATTGGTGTAATTCTTATAGTAGTAGGTTGCTATATGTTAGGGGAAATATACAAATTAGTTTTCCCAAAAGATCAGACGAAACGGTTAATTCCCATTGTATTAGCAGTTTTTGGTGCTATTTTAGGCGTAATAATTTATTACATCGATAAATCAAAGCTTTTAAATGTTGATAGCATTTTAACTGCTATTTTAGTAGGAGTTATAAGTGGGACAAGCTCTACTGGAGCAAATCAAATAATTAAACAAATTTTTAAAAATAAAGGAGAAGAAAACAATGAGTGAAGAAACAAAAAAAGAATTTAAAAATAGAAATTCTTCAAAAACAAATCATAGAATTTTAAATGTTTTAAATGTTAGTAGAAATGATATTGGAGAAATTGAGGAATTAATTGTATCAGTTGAAAGATGTGATGATGTAATAGCTGATGAAAATAATTCCGAAGTAGAAAATGAAGGAACAAAGCTAGAAGCAGAAACTTTAAATGAAATTATTAGAGAAATGATTCTAGAAATTAAAAATAAATCAGTTGAAACAGGCGGTGAATAAATATGTTAGAATTTAAAAATCCTAGTTCTAATATAAAAAGAAAATTAAAAATATTAGATATTGAAAAAAATTTGTCTGGTGAAATTAGTAAATTATATGTAGAAGATACAATCGAAAATAATGATGAACAATTAATTAGAATTGATGAAGATAATTTGAAAAGTATTATTACTAATATGGCAAATAAAGAATTCATGTTACCTTACGCGTATGCTCAAGTTCTATTATATGAAATGTTAAAACAAGTAAAAACTTTCTATACAGAAGACTCTAATTTACCTTCAACAGATCAAGCCTCATGTTATTGGGAATTAATAGATGATTATGTAGGTGCTGTAAAAATAGAGGGAAATAAATTAGTTTTTAATCGTGAAATATACGATGTTGAATTTGGATTAAGATTAGAATTAACTTATGAGGGAAATACTGTATATGGATATGTTAAATCTACTTTAAAAGGAAGAGGAACTGCAGAATTTACTGATCCTAATGATTTAATTTATGAATTAGTAAAAAATGTTCCATCTTATTTAGAAAATGATTATAAATTACCAACTGTTGAATGTGTTACATGGACTTTGGTTGGAGAAAATGAGCAAGATGTAGTATTAGAAGATAATTATCTAAATATTACAAATTTAAAAAATGATGGTGATGGAAGAATAGAATTAAAAGTTGAATGTAAATTAAATAATCAAACAGCAGTTCAAACAATGTATATTACGATTGATGCAACATATTTCTTTGATAGTTTTAATTATGAATTAGAAAGAACTGTAGGAGAAGAATCAACGTTAAGTATTAATCTTGAAGCTAAAAATAATAAAACATTATATGTAGAAGCAAGACATTATACAGATAATTTTAGTATTATACATAAGAATAATAATTCATCACAAATTGAGGTATTGTTAAAAGATACAGAAAATTTATACAATGCTGCAAAATGTGGTAGTGAAGAATTTGTTATTACTTTTAATATCTATTCAAATGAAGAAAAATATACCTTATATGGTACAGAATATGTAACTGTTAAGTACATTTATGGTTTACCTTATTATGTGGAATCTACTGAAGCAGATTTAATTGGAATACCTAATCAATCGGATAAGGTTAGCTTTTTTATTAAAAATTTAATACCTAATACTATTTATCCAGTATTAACAAAAGATAATGAAAATTTAAATATCAATATTTATGAAACACTTGATGGTGATATAAATATTGAAGTTACAGACAAAGAAGAAATAATTGATACATCAGGAAGTGTATTGGAGTATAAATTTGAAGTAACATTATACTCAGATAGTGCTCATACTAATAGTTTAGGTACTATTGAATATACAGTTTATTATACATGTGCATCTACTGATCCAATAGATTAAAGAAAGGAAAAAAGAATATGAAAAAAGAGAGATTAAAAGAATTAAAAGATAAGTTAAATAAAAAAATTGAATCTAAAAGTTCAAGGAAAACTTCTAGATTCAGTAGATTAAAAAAAGAATACAAAAATAAAGATTTAAAAGAAAATAATAATTTAAAAATTATTGGTATTACAGGTAGTCGTGGTAAATCGACAGTTGCTTATATGGTTCATGAATATTTAAAATTATTAGGGAAAAAATGTGTTTTATATAGTAGCTTAGGAGTCGATTCACCAGCTAGTATTATGAAAAGTAATGAAGCTATCGAATTAGCAGTGTCTAGTACAGAATCTTTATTATCTATACTTGATGAAGTAGAAATGTATGAAGCTGATTATTTAGTATTAGAAATTAATGAATCAACAATTGATTTAGTAAAAGAAGTACCTTTTGACGTTAAAGTTCTAACCAATTTTAATCCAAAACACAATGATGAACAATATAGTGATGAAGAATATAAAAATTTAAAACAATCATTTTTTAAAAATGATAATAACAGCATTTGTGTAATGGGTGTAGGTAGTATGATGAGTAAAGAAGATTTCTTAGAGTTTATGAGTTTGAATAATAATCCAAAAGTAACTTTTGGTAGTAAACATATTTGTGAAGTTCGAGAAATTGATTACAATAAAATTAATTTTTTGCTTCATGAATTAGATAGTAGTCTTGATGGTTTATCTATGGAAGTATTTATTAATGGAGAAAATAAACATTTCCGAACTAATACTATTTTATGTCATAATGCTTTAAATTATGTTACAGCAATGGCTACTCTTTATGCTCTTGGAGAATTTGAAGTTAATAAATTTAATAAATGTATTAAGGATATGATGATTCCAGGACGTGAAGAAGTGTTATTCGTTAATGGTAGAACAATTGTTATTGGATTGTTTTTAAATCCAGCTTTAGAAAATTTTGTAACTTATAAGAAAAATCATGAAATTAAAAATATTAAAGTATTAACTGGTTCAGTAGGGTCAGGATTTAAGACCTGGAAAGAAAAATATAAAGATGAGAAGTTTATTAATAATCGAAGCGCATCACGAAAATTTGCGATGGAACAAATTGATAAATATGCTGATTATGTATATTTAACAGAAAATGATAATGCTAAAGAAGATGTTTTAGATATTTGCTTAGAACTACAAAGTTATTTACCAAATACTAAAAATAAAATTGTAACTGATCGTGAAACGGCGATTAGAGAAATGATTAAAGAATCAGTTGATGGAGATTTATTATTCATTTCAGGAAGAGGAAATAAAAGAGTATTATGTTATGCAGAAGATAAATGTAAATTGTTAAAAGATAAAGATATTGTGGAAACTGTGTTAAAGGAACTAGGGTGGTAATTATGGATACAAGTAAATTAAATCAAACAGAATTAAGTTATGAAAGTAGTGCGGGATTAGCTAAAGTAAATCTTACGAATGGTAAATTGCTATATGAACATTTAGATGCTAGTATTGGATTAAATTCGAATAATATAAATGTATCTCACATTTATAATTCTCATTTTGGATTACCAACTAGTTTAAATACTCATATGGGACAAAATTGGAAATTAGATATTCAACAATATTTATATGAAAATGATAATAATACATATACATATGTTGATTCAACAGGTATAAATCATATTTTCGAAAACCTAACGGATGACGAATATTATGATACATCAGGAATGGGATTAATTCTTAAAATAGAAACAAATCAATGTACAATTACTGATTTAGTAGGTAATAAGATGACTTTTAAAGAAGGTAAACTGATATCTATTATATCTATAGTAAATGAAAAAAATTCAAAATATATAACTTACGATGGTAATAAAATTACATCAATCTATAATAGTATTGTAAGCATAGAATTTGAATATAATAAAAACGATTATTTAAGTAGAATGAATGTGTTATATTATTCTGATGAATTAAAACAATATATTTTAGAGTATATTATAAAATATATTTATGATGAAAATAATAAATTATCATATATTACAAAAGAATCCAAAGAAGGAATTGAAAAAATAATTACCATGTTTAAATATAAGAATGAAATGCTAGAATATGCTGTTTCATTTATTGATAATAATGGATTTAAATTTGTTTTTAATTATAATAAAGTAACAGAATTAAGAACGTGCCAAGCAAATATTATCGCAGAACAATGTATCGACAAAAAGCCATTATTATATGTAGGAGATGATATTTATGTAGGAGAAGATAACTATTTAGGAGAAACATATAATAAAACCATTTATTCGCTACAAGATGAAATTAATGAATCAAATTACTTAAGTTTAAATAGTTTTGGTTATAATGAAAATAATACTGAGGTATCAAATGAATATGGAGTTACTATTACTTATTTCTTTGACAATGATAAAAATTTAGTATCAGTGTTTGAAAAAGATAATGAACAAAAAATATATAATATGATAACAAAAAATATTGGTATTAATGTACCTCTAAAAAGTGATAACATTAATACTAAATGTCCATGTATAATCAATGGTTTACAAATTTATAACTATAAGTCAAGTGATGATATTGAATTTAGTAATGTAATTGCATCAGATACAGATGATTCAAGTCAGAAGATAACATATAATATCAGCGAAGGACAATATACTTTTAGTTTTTGGTTATATTTATCTACATCATTTGAACGTAAAAATATTTTATTAGATATAAACAAAGGGGATGAATGTATTACAACTGCAACAGCAATTATTAATCCTGATGCGGTTGGATGTTGGCAACAAGTTATTGTATCATTAGATGTAGTATTTGATTCTTTTGATTCTATAAAAGTATATTTTAAAAATAAAGTTAAAAACGAAGAAGAGAATAAAACAAATGAGAGTATTGATATTTATTTATCTGATATTTATTATTATTTAAATAGCTCTAATAAAATACAATTATTAGATGGTATTAATATAGAACATTTAACTGAAATTGATGTAGATAATGTAAAATTAATTGACTTTAAATATATGACAGAAAATGATTTGTATTTAACATTCTATAAAAGAAATAAATTGGTAATCGAAAAATTAACTAATTCTGTTACTTTCCCATTATATTATAATAATGCTAGTAAAGTAATAATGGTTAATGAAGCAGAATTAATATGTGATGAAACAAGAAAATACACTATTGGATTAGAAACATCAACACTATTTCCATATAAACGTATTACAGTTTCAGAAGATGGAATGGTTACAACTAAAGTAAATTATATGTTACAGAATGGTTATACAGAAGAAAATATTAGTGGATTATGTTATTGTGTTTGTAAAACCATAACAATAAAAGGTTTAGAAGACGAAGAATATTATTCATATGAATTCTATGACAAATATAATAGATTAATTTTGTCAATTGATCCATATAATGTACATAAAAAAATCATTTATTACGAAGATGGTATTGAACAAATTGTTTCGGGAAATAATGAAGTAGGAATATTAACATCAGATAAATTTGATGGTAATATCGAAACAATTTTTGATGGAGTAAATACATATAAAATTGTATATGATGATGTTACAGGATTACCTTTAAGTGAATCAGTAAATGATAAATTAGTAAAAGAATACTCATACAATAACTATAGTCAAGAACTACAAGCTGTAAGACTATATGGAAATATATTAAATAGATTTATTAATGGTAAAGGTAAGTTGATTAAACTTTTAGATAATAATTTTGGATATAAATATGAATATGATAAATTAGGTAGACTAAATAAAGTAAGAAATGCTTCAGATAATAGATTGTTACATGAATGGGTTGAAAATGAGGAATCAAATGATAAAACTTCATACCTAATAGATAATAATGGGCACATGACATCATCAGTTTATACAAAATATGGAAATTTAATAGCACTAACAAATAATGGATATACAATAACAAATGAATATGAATCAACATTAAATAGTTTATTAAATCCTAAACTTGTTAAAACAACGATAACTAAAAATAACATAGAAGAAGAAAAAATAATTTATAATTATGATGAAAAAAATGCGTTAATCGGTTATAATGATATTAGGAAAACAAATAGAACTAGGGATAATAACGATATATATTCTAATTTTGTAAAAGAAATAGATGATTCTAATCCAATGAATGTTAAATATGGTTGTGAAGAACAAAAAGGTAATTCAGAAGATGCTATTGGAATTAGTGGCAGATTTTATTATTCAGAGGGAATAATACTTGACGAATTTAAACAAAGAGTTTCAAATATGATAACTAAAACTGAAGGAGATGTGTTCCCTTCGGGATATTTTGGAATTAAAACAACATATGAATATGATGTATTAGGAAGAGTAAAAATAGAATATGTAGATGTGTTCAAAACATCAGAGAATAATTCAAAGAAATTAACTAAAAATCGTGAATTTTATAGTGGTACAAATTTACCAAGATTTGATTATTATTTATATGATGGTGATGATACAAATTTTTGTAATTATGAATATGAATACCTTGATGGTAAATTAACAAAAATAACAACAAATAAAGATTTAAGTGATGAACAAAGTGTAACATATGCATATGATGAATATGATCGATTAGCTAGTGAAACAAAAAAAGATGGAACACTAGTCGAATATGAATATGATGACAGAGGTAATGTATTAAAAATTTCAGTAACAAAAAATGAAATTACTAAAGAATATGATTTTGAATATAATTCTACTGATCCTAATTTATTAACAAAATGTTCAAATGAAGGATATAGTTATACAAACATTGATTATGATGGTTATGGAAATTTAAAATCATTAACAAAAAATGAAACAAGTTATAATCTAACTTGGGAAAATAATAAATATTTATCTAGTGTTTCATCTGGAGGAATTAATTTATCAACATATAGATATGATGGATATGGTAGAAGAATATCAAAAACAACATCAGATGGAAAAATAAGAGAATATTTTTATGAAGGTAATAAATTACTTTGGGAAAATATTTATTACTTAAAAGAATTTATTAATCTGTCATATATTTATGATAAAAATGGAATAATTGGTTTTGTTTATAATAAAAGTGTTGACAACATATCTGAAGAATTACGAACATATTATTATATAAAAGATGCATTAGGTAATATAAATGCGATAACTGATGGTGAATCGATTATTGCGAGATATGAGTATGATGCATGGGGTAATCATACAGTTAATGGCACAAATAAAGAAATTGGTGATTTAAATCCATTTAGATATAGAGGATATTATTATGATGTTGAAACTAATCTTTTTCTAGTATCCTCACGCTATTATTCACCGGAGTTATGTCGTTGGATTTCACCAGATGATGTAAGTTATCTTGATCCACAATCAGTAAACGGATTGAATTTATATTGCTATTGTAAAAATAATCCTGTTAACTATGTCGACCCGGATGGGCATTTCCCTTGGTTAATATTGGCTGCGGCATTATTGTTTACACCAATTGGTGGAACTATTGGACAAGTTGCAGCTTCATTAGTTAGCTATGTTGGAATGAGTTTTTGGGCGTTAGGAGATTTAATCTTCAATGATGGTGATGGTGCATGGAAGGATATGTGTGACATAAAGTGGAATCCTTTTAATAGTAATGAAACTGCAACATTAAATTCAAATTATATTTCTTTTTATAACGGTGTACCTATATTTCGTATAGCATCTCATAAACGTTCTTTCTCTGCTGGCGCAATCTTTTTGGCAAAAGGAAGAAACGAAGATACACTTCGACACGAAAGAGGACACAACACACAATTAATGATGATGGGGATTGCAAACTATGGATTAATGATAGGAATGCCATCATGGCATAATTGGAGTAGCAGATCTTACTATGACAGACCATGGGAAATTACGGCTGATATATTTGGTGGTGTTTCTGGAAGAAAACATTCACAAGCAGATATTAACAGAGGTTATTGGTATTTGGGAGTTTCATCTTTATTTGGCCCATTTGGATATTTATTTTTGTTTGGCGAATATTAAAATTGGAGGAAATGACGAAATGAAAAAAATCTTATGTATAATATGTTTTCTATTTTTAATTTTTATAACAGGATGTACTTCATTAAAAAATAAATTGATTAGTAATATGAATGAAAAGTATTCTGATGATGAAAATTATGTTTATCTATCAGGTGAAGTAGTTGAATTAGATGGAAATAATATTATAATTAAATGTACAGAATTAAAAAAATATATTAATTATGAAGATGAATTTTGTGATTATTATATTTATTCTAATGAAATTATAGAATTATCTGTCGGTGAGAAAATATATTTTAAAACTGTTCCCTTCCATTTTTATAATGGTCATAAATTACCTATTGTTGAAATAAAAGTTAAAGAAAACACGATATTATCATTTGATGAAGGTAAGAAAAATTTACTTGATTGGATAAATACTAATTTTAAATAAAATATTACAATAACTATAATAAACATGCAAAACTTTATCTGGCATTAAGAGCAGATATACTTTAATCAGTATATCTGCTTTTTCTTTTTGATAATAAAAAAAGATATTTAAGTTTTGTAAAATATTTTAAATACAACAATAAAATAATAAATAAGCGATAGATATGTCATGTAAGATGGCATATCTTTTTTAGTAATATTTTGACTTTCGTTCGACAAATCACATAAAAACATAAAACTTTTTACTCCTAACTTTCCATATATATTGAGGGCATTTTTTAAATTTTTAAAAATATTTTCTAAAAACACCCCTACAAAACATAAAAAACTTTCCATATATAGTGTGGGGATAATTTTTATCCACAAGTGATTTTTATGTGAATGTTTTAGAAAAGGAGTTGATGTTAATGATTTAATTGTTAATTAATTTAACTAAAACGAGACAATACACAAAGCAAATATATTTCAGCCACAAGCAAACATACAAGGAAAAGAGATTAAAATTAATAAAGAAGGTGTGGCATATTGTCTTATTTTTAAGGCAGGATAAGTCGTTGCCACAACTGATGTTACCAGTTATGACAACTCGACTGTTGCGAGAACTGGGATACCCAGCTTTCGCTTTTAACCATTAAATGAAAGAGAGGATAAGATTATAGGTAAAAAAGAAGTTAAAACAATTTATAAAGAAGATAGTTCTAAAATAACATATTTTGTTATTGAAGAAGTGGAAGAGGAATCAATAGTTAAATTAATAGAGAAAATGTTAGTTAATATTATTTTAAATGGTTGTAATGGTGGACTATGTTAAGGAAATGTGATATAATTAAATTGCTAGATAAAGTTTTGGCTTTGCTAGGAGGTAAATAAGTGAAGCAAAATAAACTTTATAATGTAGCTATATATTGTAGGTTATCATTAGATGACGGAAATGAAGGTGACTCATCAAGTATTAAAACTCAAAAAATAATGTTAGAAGAATATGTGAAAGAAAAAGGATTTAATATCTATGATTATTATATAGATGATGGATTTAGTGGCTTAAATTTCAATCGTCCT
>JAFTPH010000055.1 GCA_017463365.1 Bacilli bacterium | reverse complement strand
AGGACGATTGAAATTTAAGCCACTAAATCCATCATCTATATAATAATCATAGATATTAAATCCTTTTTCTTTCACATATTCTTCTAACATTATTTTTTGAGTTTTAATACTTGATGAGTCACCTTCATTTCCGTCATCTAACGATAACCTACAATATATAGCTACATTATAAAGTTTATTTTGCTTCACTTATTTACCTCCTAGCAAAGCTAAAACTTTATCTAGCAAATAAATTATATCACATTTCCTTAACATAGTCCACCATTACAACCAGTTAAAATAATATTAACTAACATTTTCTCTATTAATTTAACTATTGAATCCTCTTCCACTTCTTCAATAACAAAATATGTTATTTTAGAATCGTTTTCTTTATAAATTGTTTTAACTTCTTTTTTACCTATAATCTTTTCCTCCCTTTCTTTTAATGGTTAAAAGCGAAAGCTGGGTATCCCAGTTCCGCAACAGTCGAGTTGTCATAACTGGTATCATCAGTTGTGGCAACGACTTATCCTGCCTTAAAAATAAGACAATATGCCACACCTTCTTTATTAATTTTAATTTCTTTTCCTTGTATGTTTGCTTGTGGCTGAAATATATTTGCTTTGTGTATTGCTTCGTTTTAATTAAATTTTCTACAATTAAATCATTCACATCAACTCCTTTTACTCTAACTTTTCACATATAAAATACTTGTGGGTGAAAAATATCCCCTCACTATATATGGAAAAGTTTTTGTATTTTGTAGGGGTATTTTTAGAAAATATTTTAAAAATTTAAAAACGCCCTCAATATATATGGAAAGAAACTTATATTTTGTACGGGTGTTTTATAAAAATTTATTAAAATATTTTTTCTTCCACAATCATTATTAATAGAAATATAAAAATACTCCCTACACTATATATGGAAAGTTAGTCTTGAAAACTTAGACGTTTTTATGAAAATTTATAAAATAATTTTAAAAAACAAAAAAACTTCCCACACTATATATGGAAAGTTAGGAGTAAAAAGTTAAACGTTTTTATATGATTTGTCGAACGAAAGTCAAAATATTACAAAAAAAGATATGTCACATTACATGACATATCTATCGTTTATTTATTATTTAATTGTTGTATCCTGCCTTAATATTAAGGCAGGATAAGAAAAATACAACATTCGTTTGCATTTTTGAAATACTTGCGCAACTGGGATACCCAGCTTTTGCTCTAATCTCAAAGAATTTTTTTATGATAATATTTATTCTTCTGATTTAAAATTACTTATTATTTATCAAAACATTATTATAAAGATTAGCCTCACTTATTTTTGCATATGTTATTTTAAACCCATCTAACATAGTATTCATTTGATGTAACACATTATGTGATCGTAGTTCTTTAAATACAAAATCACGCATAGTATCATTTTTAAATCCTGATAACACATGAATAGCTGTAGATACCATATAGTCACCATCAGAAATTACAATATGTGTTTTTTTAGGTGTTAAGCTAGATATTAAAATATCTCCTTTTTTACAATAACGTGTTGTTTTCTTTTTCTTTGTAGTATTTGGTAAATTAGGTAAATCACCTATTTCAACATAGTTTGTTGGAACCTTAATAAACTCATTTTCTATTCTCGAATTAATATTACAATAATGTGATAAAGGTACTCCATCAACTTTTTCATATTTAGGGTAAATATCTCCTACATATGATTCTTCTTTATTTAATAAAATATCATCTAAATATTTAAAGGAAACATTATGAGTATATTTTTCTTCTATTATTTCATTATTATTTTTAATGAATTCCTGCATAACTGATGATAAATGTTTTAAAGTAGAATCTTTTAATATCGTAATACCAGTTTTAGTTCTATTTGTACTAAATTCATAACCAAGAAATTGAACTTCTTTATTTTTCATCTTACTACTAGTAGGCTCTAAATACTTTGGTGAACCAATTAAACAAATTTTATAGTGTTTATTATATCTTTTTTCTTTTTTTAAAAATAATACTACTGGACTTGTTGTTGTACCTGAAAAAGTTATATCAGAAGTCATCAACATTCCTTTGATAACAAAATTTTCTAAAATAAATCTACGCATATTTTCATATTTTGAATTGGATAATATTGATTGTGGCAAAACAATGGCCGCATATCCATCTTTTTTTAGTAATTGTTCTGCTCTTTCCACAAAAAACGTTTCAATATTAGAGTCGTTATAATTTAATTTTTTTAATAATGTAAAATCATTACTATCTGGATTAATGTTATTTTTAACAAAATTTCTCATAAATCCATCTATTGAATATGGTGGATTGGATATTAAAAAATCAAATTTTTCACATTTTTTTGCAGTAGTATATAAGACGGTATTTAAATAATCCTTAGAAGAAAATTTATTAATTCCATCACCACTAATAATTTCAGCATCACCATCTCCATTTAAAAATGTAGCAATTTTTGTAGTTTTTGCTAATCTATAATCTTTTTCTATTCCTACACAATTTTCTTTATTTACCCATGAATAAGGATCATTAACATAGGTGTTAATCTTTGTTTTTTGTGTTGGTGACAACTCAACCTTTTTTTCTAAAATTTCATTAATAATAGATTGAGTTTTTGCCATTGAACTTATTAAAAAATGACCTGCTCCGCATGCATAATCAATTACGTTAGGTATAAAATTTGTTTTATGATTTCTTATAGCTTCATAAATTTTTAAATCATAAGGTAAGGAGTCAATCATAAAATCAACAATTGGGTAAGGAGTAAAAAACTGTCCTGCTTCTTGTTTTAAACTAGTATTTAATAATTCTTCAAAGAAATCACCCAAAAATTGATGTTTTGTTTCGTATTTAAATTTATAATTTTCTAATAATTCTACAACACTTTTTACGACTTCATAATTCATATAAAATGTTTCATCATCATAAACATCAATAAACGCAAAATTATTATTCTTTTTTAATCGTAAATTATCAAAAATTTCTAATAATTGTTCTTCATTACCACCTTGTATAAAACTTTCTATTTCATCATCATTATAATCAATTACATCTTTTTTTAAATATTCATGCATACCTTCTTTATATAATTCATTCAATCTTTTCATAAATGATTCAGCTGTATCAACACCATATATATACTGAAATTTCATACCATTAAAAGTATGTAAACTACCATTTTTATCTTTGACTTTATATTCCTTATTTGCTGTTACCTCATCACCAATTTTTGCTAAAAATAAATTTATCATTTTTATAAATGCATTAGGTTTATCAGAAATAGAATGTAATCTTAATATTGTTGCAAATTGATTAAACAAATTTTTTGTATCATCATTTGAAATTATATCTAAATCTTCATATTTTTTCACACTCTGAGAAACATTAAAAATTGAATTCCTATTAATATAATCAGATTTATCAAAAACTTTATTCCATCTTTCAAAAAAATCATCAACATTTTGTGAATCTTTTAATATATTTTCAGTAAAAACATTATAAAACATATCGGTTTCTTCTTCAAAATTAAACGTATAAAAGGAAATAATTTTTGTTGATTTTTCTTGGATTGCATATGAAAACACTTGTTTCAATTTCTTTTCATTTTTAATATTAATATAATTTTTAATTTCATTATGAGATTTTACTTCAATCATATAAATATCATTATTTGATGGATTTTTAATCATTACATCTAATGAACCACTATCGTTATGTCCTAATTGCCATTGTTTTTCTAAAGTAATTACATTTTTCGAATAACCTTTTTTAAACAACTTAATCAATAACATTACTACACTATAATTTTCAGGTTTATTTAAATCTAAAATTCTTTCGTGACCTACATTTAAACCTTCGATATGATACTTCTCATTGCAAATATCAAAATATATTTTATTTCCATTGACATCAATAAAAGGATTATTTGTATCGAAATTCCTAATACTTATGCCACTCTCACTTAAATAATTTAATAGGTCAATTGTTGCCATAATTAATATATTTCTCCTTATTTGATAGTTTGTAAAGGTACACCTTTAACAAACTTTAGGAGATAAAAATTTAATTTTTTATTAAGCTCTAATTAATTTTTATAGCTCATAAATTTATTTAAAAGTAGATTTGATTTGAATTATTTTTCAATCTATGGTAAAATAATTGTAAAATGAGGTATTATTTTGTCTTTTTTATAAAGTGTTAAAAAGGTGTACCTTTACATACCACAATTAACTTGTCATCTATTTAATGGATGACTTTTTTTATAACTTGTATACATTTTTGTTATAATTCCCTTATAAATGGAGGTTTTTATGAAATATGGTTATGTAAGAGTTTCATCGCAAACACAAAATGTTGCAAGACAAATGGAAGAAATGTATAAACTAGGACTTACTGATGATGTTATATTTGTAGATAAACAAAGTGGCAAAGACTTTGAAAGAGAAAGTTATAAACTTCTTAAAGCAAAAATTAAAAAGGGTGATCTACTGATAATTAAATCAATAGATCGTTTAGGTAGAAACTATGATATGATAATTAATGAATGGACAGAAATTACAAAAAGCATTAATGCTGATATCTATGTTATTGATTTTCCTTTACTTGACACGAGAGTTGAAGGTAAAAATTTAGTGGGTAAATTCATATCTGATATTGTTCTTCAAGTTCTAAGTTTTGTTGCTCAAAATGAAAGAGAAAATATTAAACAAAGACAAGCCGAAGGAATAAGGATTGCAAGAGCAAAAGGTGTTCATATGGGACGTCCTAAATATAAACTACCTGATAACTTCAAAGAAGTAGTTAGAATGTTTCATAATAAAGAGATAACTAGTATAAATGCAGCTAAGTTACTCAATATGACACGTGGCACTTTCCTTAAATATTCAAAATTATATAAATAAAAAAACAGATATACCAATTAAAGTATACCTGTCCTTATTGCTAGATAAAGTTTTTGCTTTTATTAATTATTTATATTTAATATTATATTTTGTTATACAATTCCTGTAATTTAATTATTTCTTTACCTAATATTGTTTCCTTTAAATTTTTGATTGAATCTGTAATAATATAAGTTGATTCTAACATTCTTTGTTTTTTTCCGTACTTAAAGAATACTCTACCATTTACAAAATGAGTATATAATTCTTCCATTTCAGGTTTTACAATAGAAATTAATTGTTCTTTATCCCAAATGGAATTTTCACTTTTAATCTCTTCTTCAATACTATTTAAAACTCTTTTTAATTGTTCAATCATAGAATCCTCCTATAATAAACCAATCCACCATTGAATACCTCCACCTGTTTGTCCAAATAACGCAGCCGCTTTCCCAGATAATACGGTACTTCCTTTTGAAATTAAAAATTGAGATGTGTTTGCAGCAGTATTTCCTGGTGGTAAAGATAACATATTACGTGCTGCAGAACCATAATTTTTAGGTGAAATCCAATGTCCAAACTTACCAGATGTTCCACCCCAAGTTCTATATGCAGTAGTATTACTATTCAATACTTTTAATCTCGGGTTTCCTTTATATGCAGATAACACTTCTTTTACATTTCCACCATATTGAGAAATATAAGCACTATTTGCAGTAAATCCACTTGCTCCCGCAAATCCGCCAATAACACCACCAACAATTGCACCAGCACCTAAACCTATTCCCATACCAATTAATACTCCTTCGGCACTCCAGTCAGATGCTATACCTCCTACAATTCCACCACCAACTACTCCGACAGCAGCTCCAATGGCTATTCCTTGAGCAGCGCCATAAATTACAGCACCAGCCATAGTTCCAGCCAATGTTCCTACTCCACATGTTAATACAGTTACTGCGCCAACAACAAGAACTGCACCAACAACAGCTAACCCTATAGCTAAACCTTGTAACCATTTAGGTGCATGTCCATCAGGGTCGATATAGTTAATCGGATCATTAAAGCAGTAGCAGTATAAATTCAAACCATTTACTGATTCTGGATCTAAATATTCAATATCATCAGGTGAAATCCAACGACATAACTCCGGTGAATAATAACGTGAGGATACTAGAAAAAGATTGGTTTCAACATCATAATAATAACCACGATATCTAAATGGATTAATTTCACTTATTTTTTTCAAGCTTGTATCCACAATCTTTATTGTATTTCCCCATGCATCATAGAAATACTCTACAACTATATTATATTTATTGTTGTCTTTTTCTAAAATACCAATTATGTCTCCAAAATTATTTTTAATAAATATATAGTGAGTTACTTCAGATGAATTAATTAAAAAGAAACCTTCAACGCCTGTAAATCCATAGTTATATTTTAATTTATATTCGCCATGATCTTCTATAATTAATCTTCCTTGAATATCATAATAATACTTAATTTCTAAAATGTCCTCATTATTTTTTTTAACTGTTTTTTTACTTCTTCTTCTAAATGAATCATATTCAAAATTTATATTATTATAACTTCCTAATTGCCCATCAGAATTCCAAATTAACGTAGAATTATTAATTGCTGTCACATTGCCATAATCATCATACGACAAAATAACCTTATTATTGTCGCTATCTACAATTTCCTTTAATCGTCCCTCTTCATATTTAAAGTTTTTTTCAATCGAATAAAGTTCTTCATCATAAATATCATATTTTCTTATTTCTACTAAACTTCCGTCATTTGCATAAACATAACCTTTTTGATTACTAGCTAAACAATTATACTCTTTTACTAACTGATTTTTTGAATCAAAAACGTATTCATTTCGATAAGTTTTGCCTTCTTCAAACGTTTTTTCAATACTTAAAGAGTTTATAATTGTATCATATTGATAATCATTTTCTATTTTTTGATAAGAAATTCTATCTTTATAAGTGTAATCATCAAATGTTATTCTTTTATCAACTAAAACGTTATTCGATTCATCATAATTATAAGAACTGATTACTTGATCTATTTGTGTATAGCTGATGCGCCCACAATCATCTTGATGAAAATCATGTATATATTTATCATTATAAAATTCTTCGTCATTTTTTTTAAATAAAATTTCCAATACTGTATTATCATCATCAGATAATTCATTTGTAACAATATTGTATTTACTATCACCAAATTGAATTTCCTCATATTTTTCTTTATTATTAACTAGAAATTCAGGTTCTGAGTTTTTAGGATCAGTTATTTTATAATTAATATATCCTAAATCATCATATGAAAAATTATAAACTTTATGTTTTTCAGTATTCTTATCTTGTTCAATTTTAATTATTCTTCCAGAACAATAATCATTATCTCTATCTACTGTAAATTCACTATTACTAGAGACATATTTTTTTACTCTTCCATATGAATCAAATTCAGTGGTCAAATAATCATAGTAAACTCCTCTATAATTTTTTCTATTTAATTTATTATTTTTTTCGTCAAAATATTCTTCATATATTAGTTTTTCAACGTTATAATTATCTCCTGTGATTAAATAATATCTACAAATATTACCAATTTCATCATATTTAAATTTATGACCATATTTTGTTAGAGTGTAATTTTCTTTTTCTACTAAAGAATCCGAAACACTAATATCAGGTATCAATGATTTTAAAGTTCCATCAGTATAATAATTTAATGTATTTTTTATGTTATCAGGAAAAACAATTGATTTAACTTTATCTCCCCAAAGATTATATTCATAATTGCGGCTGTCTAATAATCCTTGTATAGATTTTATCGTACCATTTAAAGTATTATAATTAATTGTTTTGGAGTCATTTCCTTTATTAATAGTTACACCTGTTGTTGAATACAAATATGTTGTTATTTCTTCTTCAGTTTTTGTATCAGAGATTTTTTTTGAATAGACTTCTTTTATTATTCTACCATACGAATCATATTCAAATTCTCTTAATATAATACCTGATATGTCAGATAATAACAATTCATCACTTTCATTTACATATTCTTTTTTTTCATACTCATTTGATCCAATAGTATGTTGACATAAACATTTATAGGATGCTGAATCATTATAAAAATCTTTATATGTATAATATACGTGAGTTTTCGCTACTTGTTTATTATCTTTCGAACAATTTTTAACAAAAAACATTGAATTATCTATGCTGTCATTATAACATATTTTTATAGAATATTCAAATTCTTCATTAAAATCATATAATGTAATACTTTTAACCAACATTTTTTTAGTTCCATTATTAAACTGCAATACAAAATTTTCATCATTAAAATTCTTAAATTTCTGTTCCAAAATTTTTTGTAAATCTGTAAATAAAAACTGATTATCTCCTATTAATGAAATTTTTTCTTCCATAGTATCTGTTTTTAAATAATAAATATTTTCAAATGGTAATTCTTCTTCTCCTTTTTTTAAATAGACCTTTGATACAGCACTCGGCATAAGTCTTACATTTGATAAAAATATTTTTTCACCAACTTGTGGATTAATAATCTCAATTTTAATATTGTTGATAGTTTCATTCTCATTTTCAAATTGAAACGTTAATTCCTGCCAACTACCTGGAGCTTTATTATCATATGTTCCATACGAAACTAATTTATTATTTGCAGTTACCTTTATTCTATTACTTACTGTTTCAACATTTGTTTTAAACAAAAATGAACATACGAAGTTTTCATCAGTAATAGTAGTATTTTCGCTTTCTACGTTTAGTTCAACACTATTACTAGACACACCTTCATATACTCCTTCATTATTAATTTTCTCTGTTGTATTCGATTTTAAAGAAGTTTTTATCCCGACAGGTTGATTTAAAGTCAATAAATTTTTAGGATTACCTTTAACTTCTTCAAATAAACTCTTTGTTTCACCGTTCTTGTTTAAAAAATAGATATAATTAATATCAGAATCATTACTTATTTCAGTATAATATTCATCTCCCCTATAGTAATAAATATAATTTTTCTCAATAAGTTTACTTCTTTCTTCTTCACCCAAATAATATAATTCTCCCAAATATATATCATCATTACAATAGATTCCTTCGGCATTTCCATAAATTTCTGAATTAGTCAAAATTTTTTTCTCAACACATATAACTTTGTTGTTACTATCATAACTAAATTCGATAGCAGTTTTATCCAACAATGAGATAACTCTCATCATCTGTTCAGACTTATATTCCATTTTTAAATATTCTCTTTCATTTGAGTTTGATTTTTTTATTATTCCAATTAAATTTTGGTTATCATCATATATATAATTTATTTGTTTACTAGTTAGTTGATTTTTATTAATGACAACTGATTCTAACAAATTATTATCATTATAATTTAAATTAAAAACCACTTGCTTACCGATAATAGAATCATAAAGTTCTACTTCAAGAATTTTACCATTATCACTTTCAATCTTTTTATAAGGCCCTTTATTAGGTATAATTCTATACAAAATTTCATTTTTGAATTCCAATTTATTTCCTGCTAAATCACTAATAGTATTTTCTTCTTCTCCAAGTTTTAAAGTTAATCCCAAACCTGATGTATCATAATATTTGTTATCATCTAGTTTTTCAAAGTTATGTTTCATTCCTAATTCATCAATATAAATATAAGTTTTACCTTCATCCGTTGTATATAAATATTGTTGTAAATTTAATTTCCATTTGTTTCCCATATAAGTTTGTAATGATGATGGAAGGCTAAAATTCGAGTTGTATATATTGGAAATTCCGACATTATATTCTCCTACCCCAATGCTAAAATCTAAATTTTCAACTAAAAGTCTTCCAGTATATAAATTAACCGATGCATTAGCACTAGTACAACTATAACTTAATTCTGTTTGATTTACTTTACTTGTATCCATAATTACCTCCCTAATTCCTTTAAGTATTCTTCGACAACATCTTTATCTTTCATAAGTTTTACCTTATCTTCACTTACACACAGTACTCGTTTATTACCTCTACCACTAATAAACAATAAATCACCTTCGCTTGATTCATTAATCATCTTTTTGATTGCTTCCGCGCGATCTAAAATAATTTTTGATGGAACTGTTAAATAACTTTGTAATTCACTACAAATTTGATTAACATCTTCTTTGGCATTATCATTTTCCGTTAAATACACAAAATCAGCATATTTATTTACTTCCTTCATCGCAAATTCTCTAGCTTTTTTTCTTTCATTAATAAACTTTTCAGTTTTATAAACATCTTTCCATGTTTTGAAACCACTACCTACCGAACCAGTCAATACTTTAATTTGATTAATTTCATGATTTTGTTTGTATTTTTTAAATGTTTCTAGACTTGGATTTAAGAACATTCCAATAACAATTGTTCTTCCCTTTACTTTTAATACTTCTTCTCTACCTGGAATTTTTAAATCCTTAATACAATCATTAAACTTACTTACATTTAATACTTTTAATGCATCAAGAGTTGCCATAGCACATACATAATTTAACGCATTATGCGGTAAAATATTATTAGTATTTAGATAATAATTCTTACCATTTACCATCACTTGCATACTTAAACCATTTAAGCTATCATATAATTCATGTAAGTAATGATTAATTTTATTTAAATTAACTCCTCTTTTTTCACAAATATACTTACTTCCAAAAGTAATTTTTGGATAATTATTTGTTTGAATAAATTCTTCATAATCTTCTTTTTCCATCATTGAACCTAATCCCATTACACATACGCATTCATCAACATTTTCAAAGAAAGCTTTTTTTAAATTTTTGTATTCTTCAATACTATAATGTTCTTCATTATGTTTAGGATTAAAATTTGTTAATACTCTTACATCAATTGGCATATCTTTTAGTAAAGGTATGCTACTTTCATTTACCTCTAATACTAAATAATCAGCTTCATATGCTTTTGCCTCTTCTAAAATGCCATCTAAAGTTTCAATACTATTAATTGGTACTTCGCATGCTTCATCTTTTTTCACAATACTAGATTCTGAATCAATTCCTAAACTACTATATAAAACACTTTTTTTACCTAATGATTTTAAATATTCATGAACAATATAAGCAGTTGTCGATTTACCACGACTACCTGTAATACCAATAATTTTAAGTTCTTTTTCTTGTGTTTTTTTATTTTGATATTCTTTTTTTAATCTTTTTTGATTATTTTTCACTTTAATCTTTTCTTTAAATTCTTTTAATCTCATTAATTTTACCTTCCTTTCATTTTTTAATCAATTGGATCTGTTGAATTAGGTGAATAATATACAACCAAAGTAATCTCCCCTAATTTTGTTGTATAACTATCACTATTAAATACTTCTATTGTGACTTCATATGTGGTTGTGACATTTGCACCTTCAATTGGTGAAATTGTTACATTTACGCGAACAACCGTTGTCCCATTATCTTCAAAAGAAACTGATGTATCATCACTTTTATTTAATACTCTCGCATATAATTTTTCTTCATTCTCAGTAGCCAAGAAAAAAGATGAAGTTCTTAACTCTCCCGATAAATACAATTCAGTTCCGTTTAAAGAATACAATGTTTCAACATATGGGTCTCCTGAGTTAAAAGTATAATGTACAGTATAAGTTATCTCTTTAACTAACTCTGTAAATTTTTCATCAGAATATACACCAATGACGAAATTCTTAGAAACTGTTACCCAATCTAATCCATTAATACCGTTTGAATTTAAGTCTTCTGCTACATTAATTACTACTTGCCTTGTACCATTTTTTAGAATACTACCTACTTTAATCTTATCATTTGTATCTTCAGATAAAACTTTTGCATAAATAGGTTCACCATTTACACTAGTAATTCTAAAAGTATTGGAATATACATTAGAACTAGATTGAATCCAGTAATCTACAGTTTTATCTGTTTCTAATACAATAGTAGATATAGTAGGGGTATTAATTGTTACATCATTGTTTGAACCATCATTATTTTTTAAATCATATGTTAAAATTATTTCATCTACTAATTCAGAAATTGCATTTTTCAAGTTTTCTGCATTCAATTTTGTACCGATTTGTCCATCATTTTCAACAAAATCATCTCTTTCAATGTCGACAATTAATTCTTTTAATTCACTATCCTCTTTTGTTATATCAATAACTTTCAGTTTTCTTCTATTTGAATTTGTCGATAATCTATCAATTAATTTACTCATTATCAGTCACTCCTAACTTTTCCTTTATCATTTTAGTCATAATATCTTCTAAATTTTCTTTATTGAGTAGAGTACCCTCTACTGCGTTTGTTCCAGTTAAATCATCAGCTCTTGTCATTTCCACTACTAATTCTGAAATTTCTCCTTCTTCATCTAACTTAATTCCTTTGATCACTAATTTTTTTCTATTAATATTTGTTGATACGCGATCAACAAATTCTTTTTTAGTTTCTTCACTCATTTTCTTTTTCTCCTTCTTCTTTTTTAAATATTTTTTTAATTATTTGGTTCGTTCCTGTAGAACTAACCCCACTTACAATACCTATTAACAGGGCTGTCCATATATTTGAAACATTAAACATTAACTCTTTATTAGTTAAATACATTACTACTCCCATAATTCCTCCTAAAATGGCAACTATAATAGGTATTAATTTTCTTGTGTTTTCTTTACAAACGCCTTTGTAAAGTTCACCAAATAGGTAACATACTATTACGATAATTGGTACACTTACATTTTCCATTTTTTATCCTCCTTTATTTTCGTTATTTTTTAGGCCCATTTCAACTTTTATAACTCTTTCAATAATATCGCGATATCGTTCTTCTAATTTATTTATGTGGTTTTCTAATCGCTCTACCCCATCCTTAATATATCCGATATCTCGTTCTAATCGGCCTTCTTTTTTACCATCTTCATTATCTTCATCTTTAATACTTCTCCGAAAAGCTAAGTATGCGAAAAAGATACTTGATAGTGTCCCCATAACTCCAATTATCGAAATAACTACATTTAAAGTATTCATTTTGTTCACCCCCTCACCTATTAAACACGATGAAAAATTAAATTTTGGTTGACAAAATTAAAATTTATTAAAAATTATTTCGACAAAAAGGGTAAGATTTTACATCTTACCCTTTATTTTTTCAAATATTTTCTTTTTTTTCTTGCTTACAGCTTGCCTACTTATTCCTAAAAGTTGGCCAATTTTTTCATTTGTTAGTTTTTGTTGGTTATTGCCTATAATTTCCATTAATAATTTTTCTGATTTTGTATACTTTATTTCTTCTTTTGTTTCTGATTGATCTGGTATTTCATCAATAATATAATTTTCTATAGGTTTCTTTCTTTTAAAATCAATATAACACCTAATTAGTGCTTTTTCTAAATAACTAACAAACTGTCTTTCATTACTAAACATCACATAATCTTTTTCATTAAATTCTTGGTATATTTTTAAATATTCCGAAATGTACTTATTATCTACTTGATTTTGAAATTTAAACATTAGTATAACTTTATGTATTTTTAATAGTAATTCTTGTTCTAAATCTTCGATATCACTTTGATTATTTAGTTTTCTTTTTATTTTGTTAATCAAATTATTAAATCTTTTAACTATGATATCAAAGCAATCTTCATCTACATTTCTTTGATATTCTAATACCAATTCGATTAACCTTCTTCCTTTAAACACCTCCTTGTACCTTTATATTATCATTTTTACTTTGTATATTTTGTTATTTTTTGGCGTAAAAAATAAACCCTCTAAAATAGAGGGTTAAACACTAATAATTTATTTATTATGAACGAGTTTTATACTTCTTAATATATTTTTTAGCATCTGGAATAATATTAGAGTTATACTTTTTTTGAAGTTCAACTATCTCATCTTGTTTTACATTCTTTATATAATACCCACACTCACGGCATTTATATTGAAAATGTATTTCTTTTCTAGTTGTTTTGACTCCATATATATAATAAACATCTTTATATTCGACTTTATATCCAACTCTTAACTTTTTACCACAACAACAACAGTAGTATTTTTGGATTAAATTAATATCAAAGCGCAATCTCGTTTTACTATCTTCACCTAAATATAAATACTTTTTTTTCATATTATTCACCGTTTTGCTTGTTATACATATATATTTTATCATTAATATATTGTTTTGACCAATTTTTTATTAAATAAAAATAAACCCTCTAAAATAGAGGGTTTATCACTTTACTAATCAATGTATTCCATTAATGAATAATATTTATCTAGATCTTTACTATCAGCAAAATTAACTGTTCCTTTTTCAATTAAAAGATCACGAGCTTCAATTAATGCATCAGCAATAGCATCATCACTAGTGAATACTTCTAATGCTGGAGTATAGTAAGCTTGTACAGCAGCTCTTTCTTTAGTTGATACAGAAAGTTCTAATTCTTCATCAGTCTTTTCTTCATCATCTTTTTGAACGATTAAGTAACGATCGATTAATTCTTCTGTTGGTAATACTTGTTTAACTTTAGTATTATGAACAACATAAGTATAATCTGTTGCTTCTGTTACAACAACTTTTTGAACAGCTGTTTCAGTTGTATAGAAATCACTAATTAATTCATTTTCAAATTTAAGAGATTTTGTTGTGCTTGTAAATTCTGAACTTAGTTCTCCATCTTTTACTTTATTCCATAAATTCTTAAGAATAGCTTTGAATTCATCATCAGCACTTGCTTTTGAAGTATAAGCTGTTTCAGCAGAAACTGATACTTCAATACCTTGTTTCTTTAATTCTGCAAATGTAGTGTTACCAACAACTGTATTGTCATTGATTGATGCTAAGTTATATTTCTTAACAAGAGTATTAATACGTTCTAAGTAAGTTGCTCCTGCAACGCTTGTATCATTAGCTTTTAATAATAAGTAATCAACTAATGTTTCAGCATAAACTTTAGCTTCTTCAGTTAATTCATCAGCAGTACCATTATGATCTAAATCAATGAAAGCTTTAACTGTATAAGCATCTACATTGTAGTATTCATCAACAATTTTTTGCATTTGATATTGAATAGTGTTTTCAGCAGCTGCAACATATTCAAGTTTTGCTTCTTCATATTCAGCTCTATCTAATTCTCCAAGTAATACTTTAGAGAATAAACCACTGATTGTTGCTGAAGCAGAATTACTGAATGTATATAATGATTCAGCGAATTTTTCAGATGCTGTATCATAAACACTTCCTAAAGCTAATAATTCTAAATCACTTAATACACCAAAACGGTCTCTTAAGAAGTTTTCCCATCCATATCCTTTTGGATATCCAACAGATGCGAAAGTACCAGCTTCAAGTTCTTCTTTATATGCTTCGATTTCTTCTTCATATAAAGCATCATATGCTTCTTGATCTAAGATTTCACCAGTTACAATATTGAAAATTTCATTATATTTAGTATCTAATAAAATATATTGTGAAATGAAACCAATTCCTGTAGATACACCATATGCAGAAGTTAAAGCTGTATACATACTATCAGCAGTAACTGAATATTGTTCACCGTTAATAGTTAATGTTGCTACATTCTTACCTGATGTTAAATCAGTTTTTTCATATGTTTTTTCATATCCTAATTCTGAATATAAAACATCATATTCAGATGCATATGCGATTTCTAATCCACGATCATAGATTACTAAATCATGAGCTAAACGATTTTCATATAAGTAATATTCAACAACAGATGAAGTTAATTTGTTTTCAATTAATTGTTCAACTAATTTAGCATCTGTATGTTCAATATCTTCATATACTGTTTCTTCTACTTCAAGTGCTAAGAAATATTTGCTTAAATATTTGTTAGGAGCAGTTGTGTAAGAAGATACGAAGTTTTTAGTAGTTAATGAATCAAATACTTTTTTCGCAATAACACTGCTTACTTTTGATAAGCTTGTATATGTATAATCAAAGTTATTATATCCATTAGCATTTTCTTCTAAATCCCATTTATACCCATCACCACTAGCAGTGTAGGCATTTTCTTTAATTGAGCATCCTAAATGACCATATAATGTATTGTACATTTTGATAAATGCATCATATACTTCAGTTTGAGTCATTAAGTCTCCTGCTGTTTTGTTACCTTCAGCATCAACAACTAATTTACGCCATCCACGGTAATCAGCAACATCTGTATAAATTCCTACTTCTTCCATTAAAGCTTTAGCTTCAAGTTCACTACGGAATGTTAATAAGATAACTTTTGATTCATCAGGATAAGCAGTTGATAGAGCATTTTCGATTTCGATTTCAGTGAAATATTCTTCTTGAATTACTTCACCTTCAGCATCAGTGATAGGTTCGAAATCAGCAATTTCTTGTTTAACACAATTAGCTGCGTAAACATAACGACGATATTCAAGTTTTAATCCATCTTCTGCTTCTGCATCAGTATAGTAACCTTGTAAAACTTGGCTCTTTTTGAATTTTGTTTCGGCTTCTTCTTTTTCTTCAGCAGTTAATGATTCAACGTCTTCTGTACCATAGATACGGTTATTACGATAATCTTCATATGCCTCTTTTTCTTCAGCTGTTAACTTTTCAAATTCAGGAAGTAACATATCATCTAATAATTCATTTAATGTAAGTACACCATAACTTGATAAGTTACGATAATAAATTTGTTCTTTTGTTACTTTGTAATCCCCAACTGTTAAATATACTTCATCAGGGTTAGCAATTTTTGGAGTTTCACTTGGATATTTATAATTGTTACATCCAGTAAGAGTTACAACTCCTAAAACAACCATTACAAATAATAATAATTTTCTAACTTGTTTTTTCATAATCGTTTACACCTATTCGTGATCTGCGTGTTCTTTTTCTAAGTCTGCACGAACGATTGTTTCAACTTCGAAATAGTATTCTTTGTCAGCTGCATTTGTGAATACATATACACCATTTTTAACAGCTGTTTCTCTAATGTTAGAGAATACAATATCCATTGCATGTTCATCTTCTAAAGCTTCAACTGCAGGAACATAGTAAGTTTCGATAGCTTTATTTAATTTATCATCTAATTCATAATCAGCATCGAATCCTAATTCTTTTAAGATTTCTTCTTTATTTTCTTCGTAATCATCTTCTTGCATTTCTAAGTATAATTTATATACATTTTCAGTTAATAATGCAAGTTGAGAATCACGTAATTCTTCATAACCTAAAGTCTTATCAACTTCTTCAGTTACATAAGTTCTATCAGTTGTTTTTGTAATTGCAATCTTATGATATCCATATGATGTTACGAATGAACCTTCTACTAAATATGGAGCGTCAAATTCAATTCCAGTTCTTCCTTCTCTTTCGATATCATTATAAACTTCAGCCATCTTATCTAAGAATTCTTGAACTAAAGATGAAGAATTAGTGTAATCTTGAGCATCTTCAGGTTTAACTTTTAAACCAGCTTGTTTGTATTGACCCCAAACTTCATCATTATATGTAGCTTCGTTATATTCTTTTACAACAGCAACTAATTGTTTGTATAATCCATCTTCACCTGTTGCTGGAGCAGCAGCGTAGATTTTTTCAATTAATTCTTTAGCTAAAGCTTCTTGTTCTTCAGTCCAGAATTCATTTACTTTTTCTTCATCTAATTCATAGTTATCAGCAGAACCATCATGGTTGTAGTCTGTAAATACGATAACGTTGATGATTGATAATGCATAGTAATCATTTTCCCAGATTTCTTTCATTTCTTTTAATACTGATTCATAAGTGTATTGAGTTTCATAGAATTTCTTGAATGCATCTTCCATACCAGCTGCATTTAAGATTAATTCATATTCATCATCCATTCTTAAGTAATCACGTAAGAAATTATTCCATCCGTATGATGCATCAAATCCGCTTGAAGCATAGTATCCAGCATTAAAGTAATATTTGATATTTTTTAATTCATTAGCTACAGCATCTTTGAAAGCTTCTTTATCGTAGATTTCACCAGTTACATGGTTATATAATTTATTGTATTCAGGATTGCTTAATACAAAGTAGTTAGACATCATTGATAAAGCTGTTTGAGGACCATGAGCTTCATTTAATAATTCAAAGAAATCTTGAGCATTCATTTCAATTGTTTCACCATTTTCAGGAGTTAAAGTAAATACTAAAGTTTTACTATTTTTCTTGTTTACTTCAAATTCAGGATAATCTTCAATTTTTAAAGTAGTTCCATATAAATAATCCCAAGCTGCTTTATATGCTGCTTCGATATAGTTATCATAAATAACTAAACCATTTTTAGCACGTAATTCTAATAACATTTGAGTAATGATATTATCATCAAATTTTTCTTCTACTAAGTAAGCAGTGATTTCATCTAATAATTCTTGACCAGGATCAGTTAAATCATCATCTTCTTCATCAAAGAAATCATATTCTAAATCTGGTGCTTCATATTTTCCAAGTAATACTGCTAAGAAATATGCAGAACCATCACTAAATCCTGAAGGCATTTTTGTATATGATTCTCTGAAATCATAATCTTCACCAAGTTTTAATGTTGTGAATAATGTTGTATTTAAAGTAGAGTTAATTGCTTTAGCTTCTTCTTCAGTATAAGTTAATTTACAATTAGCGTTTTTCTTAGCTTCTTCAACATTACCAATGATTTGGATAACTTTCTTAGTAACTTTTTCATCGTTTTCGTTGATTTCTTTTTCAACTACTTCATAGTGTACATCTTCAACTAAGATATTATATTTAGGATTTAATTTTCCATTTTCATCGTAGTATTTAGATACATCTCCACCATTGAAGAATGCATTCATAAAGTTGTACATATCAACAAAGATTTGTTGAATTTCAAGTTCTGTGAAGTAAACGATATTGTTAATATTCTTAACGCCTAATGCTAAAATATCTTTTTCAATTTCAGCGATTTTTGCGTTTAACACATCTTTTTCAGTACCATTAGCAGCTGATTCAACTTTAGCTTTTAAATCTTCGATTTCTTCAAGCCATGCTAAACGTTGAGCATTCTTTTCTTTGTTAATCCAGTTTTGGCTACTTGATAAATTTTCAGTATCAACACCGAACATTTCTAATACTGCTAATGCTTCTTGTTCGCTATCGAATGTTACAACGATTGCGTCTACTGAATCATTATATTTAGCAGCATTCATTTCTAAGTATGCACTTTCTAAAGTTTCATCATCATATGGATTTTCTTTAACCCATTCTTTGTATGCTTGTTTTGCGTAAACTGTACGTTTGTATTCTAAATCAAAATGAGCATTAACTGCTTCTTCTGTTTTATATCCAGCAATTTTTAAATTAGTTTCATATTCTTCAAGTAATTCTGCTTTTTCAGTAGCAGCTAATTCTTCATGATCTTCACCATAAATTAATTTATTTTTTACTTCAAGATATTCTTCACTATTACGATCGACTTTGATATCATCTAATAAAATTTTATCAACATATGTTACCATATCACTTACACCATAGTTGTAACGTAAGTTGATATACATTTTTTCATTTGTGATAACATAATCTTCAAGTTTTAAGTATGCACCATTTGGATTTTCAAGGCTGGCATTGAAATCAGGTCTAGATACAATACTAACTGTTAAGGTAATTAAAAGAACTAATACTAACCCTAAAATAACAGGTAGGGCGATCTTAAATGCTTTTTTACCATTCATTGTTTTTTCATTCATGATTATTTCTCCTTTTTGAACTTTTTATTTATATGTCAAAAATACAACACTATTATAATACCAAATTTCTTTAAAAAAATCAAATATAATAGCAACTTTTTAACTTCTTTTCAGTTAAACTTCACAATAAATCTTTTTTTAGATTTTTTTAGGCAAAAATATTAACTTTTTTTCAAACTTCTGCGTAATATAAAACAGGAAGGAGGAAGATTATGAATCAAAACCGCCAAGAATACGGCTACGCATTCATTTTAGTTTTATTCATTTTATTAGTTATCATCGGTGCATGTTGGGCCTTCTAATTATGATGTTTTAAAATGAAAACTTCGTTTATGTGAAGTTTTCTTTTTTTATTTGGTTTTAAGCATTATTTGTGATATAATAGATAAGAGGTAAAAAATTATGCAGATTGTAGTGCTTGCTAGCGGATCAAAAGGAAACGCGATATACATTGAAACGAAAAATGCAAAAATTTTATTTGATGCGGGAATCAGCCTAAAAAAGATTAAAGAGCGTTTAGCTAATCATAATATTTCATTTTTAAGTTTAGATGCTCTGTTTATTTCTCATGAACATACTGATCATACTAAATATATTGTGCCCATTTTAGAGAAAACTAATGCACAACTATTTATTAATCAGCTAAGTTTTGATAACTTAAATGTAAATGATAGAGATAAAATTAATCCAAAAGGGGTTGTATTTATCGATAAAGAACGGAAATATTCGTTTGACGATATTGTCGTTGTTCCAATCGAATTATCCCATGATTCAAAAAATATTTTTGGATTTTTAATCAAAGCTGAAAATTATAATATTGGGATTGTTACCGACACTGGTTTAATTCCAAATAGATATTTAGCTTTACTTAGAAAAATGAATATTTTGTTCTTTGAATCTAATCATGATGTGGATATGTTACTTAATAGTAAACGTCCTTGGCATCTTAAACAACGAATTTTATCGGTTCATGGACACTTATCAAATGAAGAATGTGCTAGTGCCTTATCGGAAATTATTAGTCCAGAAACTAAGTGTATCATTTTATCCCATTTGAGTGAAGAATGTAATGATCCTGCTTTGGCATATCAAGTTACTTACCCTGTTGTGGAAGGCAAAAACATCTTGTTACTAACCGCCTCACAAGATCAAGAAATATCAATACTTAAGGAGTTAGCCGCATGATTAAACTTGTTTGTGTTGGGAAAATCAAGGAGAAATTTATTCGGGAAGGAATAGATGAATATACTAAAAGATTATCAGCCTATGAGAACTTCTCATTAGTTGAAGTCAAGGAAGTAAATTCTAAAACAGCACTGGAAAATATGAAGGCTGAAGCTGAATTTATTCTAAGTAAAATTAACGATGATGAGTTTGTTGTTACTTTAGAAATTGAAGGAAAAATGTTAGACAGCGTTGAGCTTGCGGAAATGATTGAGACCAAAAAAACATATGGAACATCAAAAATAACGTTTGTTATTGGTGGTTCTAATGGTCTACATGAGAGTGTAAAAAAACGAAGTAATTATGCTTTATCGTTCTCAAAATTTACTTTTCCACACCAATTAATGCGTTTAATTTTTGTTGAACAATTATATCGAGCAGAAACAATTATTAATCATCAAGAATATCACAAATAGAAAGAGGTTTATTATTATGGAAGATTTATTTAAAATTGGTTTTATTGTTATTAATTTAGTATTTTTAGTGGTTTATCTCATTAACTTTGTTATTGCTTTAGTAAGAGATATCAAGTCAAAAAATAAATTCAAAACGAATGAATATTTAACAGTTGATGGAACTGTTATTGATATTCAAGAAACTAAAAAAATAGTTAGTGTTTTAATTGAATTTACTGGTCCAAACAATTTAATTCTTTTCAGTCAAACATTTGACTTTACACCAGAAGAATTTAAAAAGAATCCTTATGAACTTGGACAAAAAGTAAAACTTGCTTATAATGATATCAGTAAACAAAAGAAAATACATTTATTCCCAATTCTTATTGAAGGATCAAAACCTAAACTTGATAAAGGTCCAATTTTCGCTAATCTTGCTTTAGTTTTTGTTGCTGGATATTTCAGTATTAATATTTTGATTAATACTTTCAAAGATTATTCAAAACCATTTGATGAAATGTTCTCAAGCACTTATGTATTTATCGTTTTAGTAATTTACCTTGTATTATTATCTTACTTAGTTGAAAGTTTATTTGGTATTCCTCGAAGCGAAAACCAAAACTACTTAAAGATGCATGGTCATACTACTAAAGCTCGTGTTGTAACTTTTAAACTTGCTGGTTCTAAAAATGCTCGTGGTTATAAAGAATCACGTATGACAATTGAATACCGTAATCATTTAGGGGAACTTACACAAACATCTCTTGCTTCTTATTTATATACAGAAACTCAAGAAGAATATATTGATATCGTATATGATCCAAAGAATGCCAAAAATGTTGTTTATTTAAGAAAGTAATATGAAAGAAAAAAAACTATTTAAACTTGTATCAAAATATCAAGCAACTGGTGATCAACCAGAAGCTATTAATCGTTTAGTCAATAATTTACAAAATAATGTTAAAGAACAAACTCTTTTAGGAGCAACAGGAACTGGTAAAACTTTTACGATTGCTAATGTAATTGAAAAAGTTAACAAACCCACTCTTGTTCTTGCTCATAACAAGACCTTAGCAGGTCAATTATATTCAGAACTTAAAGGATTCTTCCCAGAAAATCGGGTTGAATACTTTATTTCTTATTACGACTATTATCAACCAGAAGCTTATGTTCCAAGCAAAGATATGTATATTGAAAAAGATTCTAGTATCAATGATGAAATTGACCAAATGCGTCACGCCGCCACTTCTTCGATTTTAGAACGAGAAGATACAATTATTGTCGCATCTGTTTCATGTATCTATGGTATTGGAGATCCCGATGATTATAAAAACGGAATGTTAACTTTAAGAGTTGGTGAAATTTTAGAGAAAGATGATTTACTTGAATCACTGGTTAAAATGCAATTTATTAGAAATAATATTGAATTTGACCGTGGAACGTTTAGAACAAAAGGCGATAATGTTGACATTATCCCAACTTATGAAAAGAATGAAGGTATCAGAGTTACTTTCTTTGATAATGAAATCGAAAAAATTTCAACCTTCGATGTTGTAACTGGTAAAATTATTAAATCAACTAATGTCATTTCTATCTTCCCTGCTACCCATTTCGTTATGAATGATGATAAAAAAGATGAAGCAGTTCGAAGAATTGAAAATGAATTAAACTCGAGAATTGAATATTTTAAACAAAATAATAAGCCCCTAGAGGCTGAACGTATTGAACAACGTACTAAATATGATTTAGAAATGATTAAAGAAATTGGAAGTTGTTCTGGAATCGAAAACTATTCTCGTCATTTAAGTTTGAGAGATGAAGGAGAAACTCCTAGTGTTTTAATTGATTTCTTTAAAGGTGATTATCTTCTTGTTATCGATGAGTCTCATGTAACTTTGCCACAAGTTAGAGGAATGTATAACGGAGACCGAAGCAGAAAACAAACTCTAGTTGACTATGGATTCCGTCTTCCTAGTGCTTTAGATAATAGACCATTAAACTTTGAAGAATTTAATGATAAAATTAATCAAGTTATCTATGTAAGTGCCACTCCTGGAGATTATGAACTTGAACGTTCAAGTGATGTTGTTGAACAAATTATTCGTCCAACCGGTTTACTTGACCCATTAATTGAAATTAGACCAATTGAAAACCAAATGGATAGTTTACTAAAAGATATTAAAGAACAAATCAAAAAGAATGAACGTACCCTTATCACAACTTTAACTATCAAGATGAGTGAAGACTTAACTAGTTATTTAAAGGAAATGGGAGTTAAAGTGGCTTATTTACACTCTGAGATTAAAGCTTTAGAAAGATTAGAAATCATTCGAAAACTACGAATGGGAGTTTACGATTGTATTGTCGGAATCAATCTTTTAAGAGAAGGGTTAGATATTCCTGAGGTAAGTTTAATTTGTATCTTAGATGCGGATAAAGAAGGATTCTTGCGAAGCGAACGTTCATTAATCCAAACTATTGGTCGTGCAGCGAGAAACGCAAATGGTAAAGTAGTAATGTATGCGGATAACGTGACAGATTCAATGCAGAAGGCAATAACTGAAACTTATCGACGTCGTGCTATTCAAGAAGAATATAACCAAAAACATGGTATTATTCCTCAAACAATTATTAAAGATGTTACAGAAGAAATCAGTGTTATTACAAAAACAGATGAAACACAAAATATTAATGCGGAAAAGTTAGCCAATATGTCTAAACTTGAAAAACGTAAATTGATTGAAAAATTAGAAGCTCAAATGAAAAAAGCTGCTTCAGAATTAAATTTCGAAGAAGCAATGATGTTAAGAGATGCCATTTTAGAAATTAAAGTGGATATGAGGTAATATAATATGAATGAAAAAAAGAAAGTTATAATTGGTTTATCTGGGGGAGTTGACTCCAGTGTAGGAGTTATTGAACTTCAAAAACAAGGTTATGATGTAGAAGCAATGTTTATGCGTAACTGGGACTCTGCCACAAACAACGATATGCTTGGTAATCCAACTTTAAATGATGATGTTTGTCCTCAAGAAGTAGATTTTAATGATGCCAAAAAAGTTGCTGAAAAATTAGGAGTACCTCTCCATCGAATTGATTTTATTGAAGAATATTGGCAAATGGTTTTCAAATACTTTATTGAAGAATACGAAAAAGGTCGAACTCCTAATCCAGATATTCTATGTAATAAAGAAATTAAATTTAAAGCTTTCCTAAATCATGCGATGAAGCTTGGTGCTGATTTTATCGCAATGGGACACTATGCTAGAGTTGTTCATGATGGAGATAAACATTATTTATTAAGAGGTATTGATAATAATAAAGATCAAACCTACTTCTTATGTCAATTAACTAGTCAGCAACTAGCAAAAAGTTTATTTCCAATTGGTGAATTAACTAAACCAGAGGTAAGACAAATCGCTAAAGATTATGATCTTGCTACTGCTGAAAAGAAAGATTCAACTGGTGTTTGCTTTATTGGTGAAAGAAACTTTAAAGAGTTTTTAAAAAACTATATTCCAGCAACCCCTGGTAAAATGATGACTAAAGACGGAGAAATTGTCGGTGTTCATGATGGAGTGATGTATTACACCATCGGTCAAAGAAAAGGTTTAGGAATTGGTGGTGCTGGAGATGCTTGGTTTGTAATTGGAAAAGACATTAAGAAAAACATTTTATATGTTGGACAAGGTAGCGACCAAGAATTACTTTACGCAAACCGCGTAATTGTTAGAGGTATTAATATTATTAATGAACGCTTCACTGATGGTATGAAGTTATCAGCAAAATTTAGATATCGTCAACCAGATACAGATATTACTGTAAAATGGCTTGATGATGATACTTTAGAAGTAACTTGTCTTACACCAGTTAAAGCTATTACTCCTGGCCAAGCATGCGTCTTCTACGATGGTGAATACTGCTTAGGTGGTGGAACTATCGATGAAGTATATATGAATGATACTAAACGAAATTATTAATATAAATATTCCAGCCAAAAGCTGGAATATTTTTTACTAAATTTGTATTATTTAAATCCTTTATATGCTATAATTCTATTGTATAACACATTATACAAATTATTATGTGAGGAGAAAAAATATGAAAGCAAAAGATTTTAGAAAAAAAGCTTGGGCTGCTTTAACAGGTAACTGGGGAATTGCGATTATCACAACAATTATCGTAGCAGCTATTAATGGTGCTTTAGCAGCAACAGGTGTAGGTAGTGTTGTTACACTTCTTGTTTCTGGACCACTTACTTTAGGTACAGTTATTGTATTTACAAAAATCATGAAAGGTGAAAAACCTGAAATCATGAACTTATTCGATGGATTTAAAAATTTTACTAATGCTTTCCTTTTAGCACTTGTTAATTCATTATTCATCGCATTATGGTCTTTATTACTTGTTATTCCTGGTATCGTTAAATCATATGCATACGCAATGAGTTTCTATATTTTAAATGATCATCCAGAAATGACTCAATCAGAAGCAAGAGCAGCATCTATTGAAATGATGAAAGGTCATAAATGGGAATTATTCTGCTTACACTTCAGCTTTATCGGATGGATGTTATTATCTATCTTAACATTTGGTATTTTAATGATTTGGGTTACTCCATATATGCAAGCTGCTGAAGTTGCATTCTATCAAAACTTAAAAGGTGAAGATGCATCTACTGTTCAAGAAACAGTTGAAGAAGCTAACCAAGTTGAAGTACTATAGTTAAATTTTCGAATTAATACTTACTCTTTAAGAGTAAGTATTTTTTTCATCTTTTTTTACTTTTTTTCTTTTTCTTATGTTATAATAATTTAAGGTGATATTATGCAAATTTCTGGAATTATTTCTCGTGTTACTTATCACAATAAAAACAACGGTTATACCGTTGCTGTTTTGTCGCTTAATGCGGATGAATATTCTATCATGAGAAAGAAAAGTAAACTAATTGGTAATCAACTAACTGTTGTGGGCTGTTTTGACCGTTTAGTTTTACCAGATGAAGAATATATCTTAGAGGGTGATTTTACCAAAAATGACACTTATGGTTTACAATTTAAATTTGAATCATTTTCAAGAAAAAATGTTTATACCGAATCTGGTATTATTAGTTATTTATCTAGTGATATTTTTCCAGGTATTGGTTTAAAAACTGCTAAAACCATTGTTGAACATTTAGGGGTTGAAGCTATTGATAAGATTTACCAAGATAAAAAAGTTTTAGAAGGTATTGGTATTAAACCTAAAAAAATTGATGAAATTTATCAAGTTATTGTTGATAATAAAGCCAGTGAAGAAACTATCCTCTTCTTTTTAAATAATGGAATATCCATGGATTTTTGTCATAAGATTGTTTCTAAACTAGGTCCTAATGCGGTGGAAATAGTTAAAGAAAATCCATATATTTTAATGGAAAAAATTGAACGCTTTGGTTTTATTAAAAATGATGCTTTTGCTATAAAAATGGGAATTGATAAAAAATCACCAATTAGACTTAGAGCAGTCACAACTTATGTCTTAAAAGATATGATTTTTAATTCAGGTGATAGTTATTTAGATATCCATTCTTTATATCAAGGAGTTATTAAATATTTACGCGATGAAGAATTGCTATCAAAAGATGATTATTTAGAACTTGTTAAAGACATGGTTAAAGATAAAATTATTTATCAAAATAATGCTGGTTGGATTTTTGATTATGATTTATATAATAATGAAATAGATTTAGCCAATAATATTATTAAACGTCTTTCAAGTGTTGATAAATTAAGTGATAAATTTACTGAAAAACAAATTGAAAAAGCTTATAAACAAAGTATTGAAGAATCTAATATCGAATTAAATGATTTACAAAAAGAAGCCGTTAAATCAGCCTTTTCAGAACCTCTTTGTATTATTACCGGAGGACCAGGAACTGGGAAGACAACGATTGCGAGAACAATTATTAATATGTATAATCATTTAATGAAAGACAATTCAACCGTTATGGAAGCAATTGCTCTTCTTGCCCCAACTGGTAGAGCCGCTAAAAGACTTAAAGAAGTTACAAGTGTTAATGCCCAAACAATTCATAAATATTTAGGTTATATGGGAGAAGGTTTTTTCACGGTTAGTAGTGAGGCCCCAACTAGTGAACGCTTAATTTTAGTTGACGAAGCATCAATGATGGATTTACCTCTTGCTAGTAGACTTTTCACTTCTATTAATGAAGGAGCAAGAATAATTATTTTTGGAGACGTTGATCAGTTACCATCAGTTGGTCCTGGGCAAGTCTTAAAAGATTTAATTGATGCTAAAGAAATTAAAACAATTAGACTTACTAAAATTCACCGCCAAGCGGAAAACTCAAAAATTATCACTATGGCTCATAGTATTAATGAAGGTCTTCTACCAGAAGATTTAATGACCAAATATACTGATCGTACCTTTATCCCTACTGATAACTCTCATTTAATTAACTTAATTGTTGAATATATTAAACTCGCAATTTTAAAAGGCAAAGATATTAAAAAGGATATTCAAGTCCTAGCTCCAATGTATCGTTGTCCTGCAGGAATTAATGAACTTAATGAACGAATTCAAGAAGTTGTAAATCCAAGTAGAGATGATGATACCTTTGTTCATAATTCTCAAAAATTTAGAATCGGTGATAAAGTTATTCAACTTGTAAATCGTAGTGAGAAAAACGTTATGAATGGAGACATTGGAATTATCTCTAATTTAATGTTTAGAGATGGTGAATATAAAGGAGTAAGTGTTGCTTTTGACTTTGGTGAAGTAGACTATACTAAAGATGAAATGGATGATTTAAAATTAGCCTACGCTATAAGCATTCATAAATCACAAGGTAGTGAATTTGATATTGTTATTATGCCGTTTACCAATAGTTATTTCTATATGTTAAAACGTAAACTAATCTATACTGGCATAACTAGAGCTAAGAAGAATTTAGTTTTAATTGGTGATGTCAAGAGTTTACAACTAGGTATTACAAAAATCGAAATCAACCGTAAAACTATTCTTTGTCAAAAAATAAAAGAAGGAATTGCTCCTAAAGTTAAAACAATTGATGATGCGAGCAGTGCTTTTGATACAATTGGTGAAGTAGAAACGGATATTAGTCCATATGATTTTTTAGATAAATCTAAAAAACAAGAAACTAAATCAATTGATGACCTTTTTGCGGATATCGAAGAAAGTGATATTTTATAGTATATTATCTAATTTTTTTGTCATAATAATATTGCTGTTACAATTATTATCAAGACTTTCTTAATAATAATAGATGGTACCAATCTATTTGGACAATTAAAGAAGATAAAAACGTAACAGAACTTTAAACATAAAGCATGAGGTGTTAAAATGAAATCAAAACTTGTTCCCTTTATTTCTGGAGCAATGTTGGTTTTAGGAGTTGGATTACTAGTAGCAAATTCTAACAAAATGGAAAAAATGATGAAGGATTTATCTAGTAAAGCCACTCAAATAGCTAACAAGTTTAAAGGAAAAATGAAAAATTGTGAATGTATGACTAATTGTTGTGACAATAGTGAAACATCACAAAATTAAAAAGAGGTAATTATTTACCTCTTTTTTTAATTATATAAAATCAAAGTATGTTAACAACCATTTAATATATATTTTCACCATTTCTGCATCGTGCCAACATATATAAAGAAATCCTCATTTATCTTAAAAAGGCTGATACTTCAAAATTTTTAATTTAACAATTCATTAAGAATATAGAATATAAAAGCAATTAAAATATAAATACATAAGCCTTTCGATATTTCTCTTGTTTTTTCAGAATATTTCTCATTTTTACCAATTATATATAATATAACCAAAGCTGGAGATATACAGAAAAACCACCCGAATACTTTTGAAAACAATTCTCCTACATATAACTTTATTGTGGGATTTAAAATAATAAAAATTATTACTATTAATAAATATATACCAATTAATATCTTGTATTTATTTTTCATAATAAATCTCCTAAAAAATTGTGTTTATTAAATTAAACAAAAAACGATGAAACAAGACCAATAATAAAAATAGATAAAATT